>DAOLYC010000241.1:0-4282 GCA_035425605.1 Ferruginibacter sp. | reverse complement strand
CGCCGGTCAATTGCGCCACAGCATTGGTATATGTAGTGCCAACAATACTTGCCACAGGATAACGGTAGTTATAGCCCCATATAATTGCCGATACTATCCCTGCTTTATTGGTAAATTGTAAAATATTTCCACCGCCATCATAAGCATCTATTGTGCCTTCTGTTTCCAAAGTACTTCCTTTAACAGCTTTTTGAACAGAAACGGGTACAAAGTTATTGTTTCCGGCATTGCCGTAATTAACCCGTTCCTCGGAGAGAGGGGTATTAGGTGATGGAGAATTAATGATTTCTGTTGTGGACTGTATAACAGGAGTAATAATATTTTTACTAACCATATCAGTATATACTTGTTGCCCGGAGATATCACCGGGGTACTGCATAGTAGTGCTTACAAGCTGGCCTTTGCTGTTTGTTGTTTCGGTTCTTGTTTGTTGAAAATGCTGTTCATTATCAAAATAATAACTGATAGTGGATGCAAGAGGGTTCTGACCGTTTTCATCATAAGTAGTTTCGGTTTTATAATTCAGATGTGCCCACCAGGATTCAATATTATACCTGGTTACATCAAATGCATCTACTATCTGGGGTGTTAATGTGCTGGAATTATTACCACACGGCAAGCCTGGTACGGGTTCGGCAATTTCGTATTTTTTATTAACGGTATAGCCATACATACTTTTGTTCGCCCTCTCTTCCAGTATATAATTATAAACAGCCTTTTTTACTGGAAAGATTATACCACCGGCCGATTTTTTGTAAATAGTTTCTTCTCTTAATTTTCCATTTAATGGAGAACTGGAGTTGTTAAGTGGCGCACCCATAATTTCTTTTCCATGCCACACATATCCTCTTGAGTTGCTGTTAGCATAAAACTTATTTTGAACAGCGCCACCTTCAAAATTATCACCAATACTTTCCACAACATAACCATAACTTACGGGAGCCGAGCCATAATTGAACAGGTTCTCCAGGGAGTTGGAATACATTGCTGTAAGATGACAATACACGTTAACAGGAGAACTATTACCTCCACCAACAGACATATTACATGTAACGGCATTTTCATAGTCCCTGGCGTACACAGGTTTCTGTACACTATATAACGATGAAATATTCAGTTGATCCATACTGCCGTAATAATATCTTTTTATAGTTGGGTTTCCCCCTGGGATACCGGTCATTATACGTTTTACACGCAGGCCACCTACTACTGCGTTGAGATTTGCTGATGTTTGTGTTTTGGGGTAGTGTTTTATTTTAACTGATAAAGTCTGGCTTTGCCCTTTTGCCGAATAAGTTACAGTATAGGTGCCCGCAGGCAGGTTCCAACTTGGGTTAATAAATCTTATATAGGGTGTTGTGTTTGCTGCAAATGCTTCGCTCCACGAAAAGTTTGAGCCGTTATTTATTGTAACTGTGCCTTTTTGGTGTAATGGGTCATAAGCATTGGGATCTAATGTACTGCTGGTTATATCTAATTCAACAACCTGCGGTTCGTCAATAGTAAATGTTGTGGTTTTAACAACTTCATCCCAATACCCGGAGCCAGTTACGTTGCAGTCAAATTCATGATAAGTTTTATATTGTGGCATACTTAGCATTTCCTGGTTAGCTTCAAATTCAATCATATCTAAACCACCTGTGGGATAAACAACTTTTATTAACATTCCTTTTTTGGCATAGGAAGGGTCCGGCTCACGGTTAGCAGTAGCCGCCGGAAAACGTTGCTGTAAATAAAATTCAGTTGGTTTTGGAATAAATACAGAATTTACTTTTCCGTTAAAATATCCCCAATGATCCTGGGCAAATGATAGCCTGTTGGGTCTTGCGCCAGGGTCGTCATAAATAAATTTATGCGTTCTGCTAAATGCATAATCGGGGGAGTTTTCTTTTAGTTCAATCAGGTAAGGTGTATAATTATATCCAAATGAATAAATAGCAGAATTGGCATATTGCATATCGCATAACTGTTGATTATAAGTAAAATTAAAAATACCCGATACTTGATTATTTACATATTTGGTTACAGAGGACAATAGTTTATCCTCGCAATCCAAGCGGTTGCCGGCATACTCAAAATTAACCGAATCATCGGCGCTTGAAATAGATTTTAATAATACGCCCTGTGTGGTAAGACGATTGATACAAGTTGTAGATCCCGGGGCTGAAGTGCATTCCTGCATGGGGCATGAAATACCTGCTCCCAGTGGTACATCTCTGTAATCTGGTATAAACCACGACCAATGCCTGGTTTCACTTACTCCTGTTTCATAGGTGTATGTTAAGGGTGTATAAGATAAATTTATTACTTCTCCGTTAGGGCGTTCAATTTTAGTTAAATACCATGATGTAGGTATTGCAGTAAGATAATTTTTTCCGCAAGTGCTATTCGTTTTTGTTTTTTCAGTAGCGCCGGCTCCTCCAAAATAGTATATTGTTCCATCTGTATTGGTTATCTTAAAATTCCATTCAGTACCAAAAAATGATTTTTCAATTTTTAATTTTTCAGCAGGAATTAATACCGGATCCATATTCTCATCTAACACAAAACTACCTGTAATGCCATTCATATTATAATTGAATAAATCAGGTTCGGAATCATATCCACTGTACAGGCCCGAAGTAGCAATGTGCTCCATAAAAGCATAAGTTCCGCAATTTTGCCCGGCAGCGGCAAAAACCGGAGTAAGCCTTGTTGTATATTCATCGGCATTGCCTCTTACTGTTCTTGTTACAACGCCTCCTGCGTTTAATGACCATCCCATACCCACTCTCGATGCAATTTCATCAACTTTTATTCCGTTTGAGCTATAACCAATTGATATACCTAAAGAAATTTTCTTCCCCTTAACTTCAAATAAAGGAATATTGATTGACGGGCTACCTGTATTTTTATTCAGCGCAAAATCAGCATGTTTAATAATAGCTGATGCATTTGGAGCCGGTGGCAGAAAATCCACCATCTTTTGAAAATTATTAGAATTAGAGTTTTGAGATGTAGCATAAAAAGAAAATAGTAAAAGGAATCCAATAAATATAAATCTTTTCATTCTGTTATATATTTTAACTATCATTAGGTTTTATTTTCACTTAAAATTATACCCGGTTCGCAATAACACCGGTTGGCTAACAGGATTATGCTGCCTGTACATTAAATCATACAAAAGCCGGATACTTGTAGCATTAAAAAATTTTGTTTTTATGTTTATTTTTTTTGTGATACCAATTAATCCCGATTGCTGCCAGCTATTGTAATTCTTTAATTGTGTAATATTTTTAAACTGTGCATTATAATTCATTTCGAAACCTCCACTTACAAAAAATTGTTTTTTTAGTTTCCAGTCAATAAAACTTCTGATGCCAATACCCTGGTGGGTAATGCTTATTTTCTGAATATTACCTAATCCCATCTTATAACCGGCGCCTATACCAATAACCGATTTGTCGTTTAGTTTATAACCAACCTCCATTGCAATATCGGCAGTGGCAGGCAGCAGGCTATTGTTCTTGGTAAACTGTATGTTGCTACCATATTGCAGTCTTTGCAAAAAAGTTTTCGATTTTTGTGTATTGGGCTTAAACCCTGGGATATTGGCATCACTGCTACCGCCACCAGCATTTATTATTTTATCTTTCAACTGATTTAATTCAGCCTGCCCCTGTTGAATACGACGTTTTAATATATCGCCTGCATTTGGACCGCTGGCAGCAATTCTGTTCTGTATAAGAGACTGCACATCAATACGGGTTTGCAGCCCTGCAAGGCTTTGAGAATTTATACTACCGTCTCCGGGCATACGAAACAAAGCTGCCAGCATACTATTTTTCTGTATAAAACTTTTAAAGGCAGGTATCTTGTTTAATATTTTGCCGGCCAATTGTTCGGCTTTCTTTTTATCAGAAAATAATTCTTTATAATTACGGAGTGTTTCTATATAATAATAGGCTTCTTTATCAATCTTTGTCAGGTATTTGCTTTTACCAATGTATTTTATTGCTTCATTAACGAGTTGCTTTTTTCTTTCTTTTATAAATGCTTCTACTGCTTCGGTATTGGTTATATCCTGTTCAAGCTTATCAAGTTTTTTCTTTGCAGTGGTTATTGGCTGAATCAGGTTTTTATTCAGTTTGTCTTTTTGATCTTCCAGATATTTTATACTGGTGGTTAATTTGTCCCGGTATTCGTTGTACTTTGTTTTGTATTCATCGGCAATGGCTTTGCCCTCTTGTAGTTTTTTTAATAAAGTATTACCTGCAAAAGAAATATCAGCATCAGTTTTGAT
>DAOLYC010000240.1:0-4286 GCA_035425605.1 Ferruginibacter sp. | reverse complement strand
AACTCTTTATTTTAGCTATGGGTTTTAATCCCAGTTCATCTGCTTTTTCTTTACTCATTAAAACCAATGCAGCAGCGCCATCATTCATGGTAGATGCATTGGCTGCAGTAACGGTACCTTCTTTTTGAAATGCGCCTTTTAAATTTGCTATCTTATCAAACTTTACATTGAAAGGCTCTTCATCTTTTGAAAAAATTATTGGATCAGCGTTACGTTGAGGGATTTCTACCTGTACTATTTCGTTTTGAAATTTTCCGGCTTCAATAGCCGCCTGGCTACGTTTATAACTTTCTATAGCAAATGCATCCTGCTCCTCACGACTAATACCACAGGTTGACGCACAAAGTTCTGCAGCATTACCCATGGCTTTGCCATCATACACATCTGTTAAGCCATCTTTTGCCAAACCATCAATAAATGCAGTGTTACCATATTTATTTCCCCAGCGCATTGCATCTGTATAAAATGGTACATTACTCATACTTTCCATACCGCCTGCCACTACAACATCTGCATCACCCAATAAAATACTTTGTGCAGCTTGTGCAATGGCTTTCATACCGCTGGCACAAACTTTATTTACAGTTGTACAGTTTACTTCATTTGGAAGCCCTGCAAATTTTGCTGCCTGGCGGGCTGGTGCCTGGCCCAAATTGGCCTGTATTACTGCACCCATCAATACGTCATTCACTAATTCAGGCTTAATACCTGCTTTTTCAATTGCTCCTTTAATGGCTATGGCGCCCAATTGTGTGGCAGTAAATCCTTTTAGCGATCCTCCAAAACTTCCTATTGGAGTACGTACTGCCGACAAAATATACACTTCTTTCATATAGCTTAAATTTTAGAAGGCAAAGTTAAGCAATGTACAGGTAGTGTATTTGCTAAAACAGAAACAATTGGCATAGAAAATAGAAAACAACTGGGTAACAGGGTTTATTTATAATGATAAAAACGGTTTACTATCGTTTTAAAACTGTTGCTTTCATCTTAAGTTTTTATAAGAATACCATCTAAGATTTATTTAAAGGCTATTATCCTTTTATAAATCATAGATGGTATTACAAATTTTGCCGGTTGTAAATATTACCAACGTTTATTGTTTCTGTAACCGTTGCCATACTTGTTTCTGTGGTTGTTAAATTTTGCATATACAGCATTAATTTCGCTGTTACGCTTATTTTCCAAATAATTTATATGGCGTTTCTTTTGAAACCAACCCATGAAGAATTGATTTTTTACCGACCTGATTTTGTAATCATACTCCCGGTTAATTTGTGCAATTTGAAAATCTCTTTCCCTGGGAGTAAAAAAATACCTGTCATTATTATTATGATTACGGTAAACATTGTTTGCATATACATCGTTATCTCTGTCCCAATGCTGATTGCTGTTTGAACCATATTGAGCAAATGCTGTGCTAAGTATAGCAGTTGAAAATAATAATGTAAAAATCTTTTTCATAATTGTAAATTTTAAAAGTTAATAATGATTGTAAGACCTGGTACTTTTTTTGTGTTTACAAAGGGAATGTTAATTGATAGATAGCATATCTTTAATTTACTATTCAAAAAAAATATTTCTGCATGAAAAAATATTTTTAACTTGTTTTCACATTTCTAAACTTCAATTTAAAAACATGAAAAAAGTATTTGCCATTCTTTGCCTATCGGCAGTTATTTTATTTGCTGCCTGTGCTAAAAAAAATACAGCAACAAAAACGACTGTAACCAGCACAACCAGCTATGCCGGCGAAGTATTTCCACTGATACAAGTAAAGTGCAGCCCATGCCATTTACCATCAAAAGGAGGTAATAAAACAAGTTTTGAAAATTACGAATCAACAAAAAAACATGCAGCAGAAATTCTAAGACGTATAGAGCTTGAACCCGGGCAAAGAGGTTTTATGCCCATGAAACATGATAAACTAAGCGCTGATGAGATTGCAGTTTTTAAAAATTGGGTTGAAAGTGGTTCTGCAGAAAAGTAAATTATTGGGTCTTTATACGAGGATCTACTGCCCTGTATAAAGCATCTGAAAAAAAGTTGATGAAGATAAAAATACATGCACTTAGTAAAACACAACCCATAACAACCGGGTAATCCAGTTTTTCGAGCGCATCAACTGTTATTTTACCAATACCTTTCCAGCCAAAGATATATTCTACAAAAAAGGCACCTGCAAGCAACTCGGCAAACCAGCCGGTGATAGCAGTAATAACAGGATTGAGGGCATTGCGTAAGGCATGTTTGTATATAATTGAATTTTTACTTAACCCTTTTGCAAAAGCTGTTCTTATATAATCCTGGTTAAGTACATCTAGCATACTGCTACGGGTTAGTTGTGTTATGATAGCCAGTGGGCGAATACCAAGCGTAAAAGCTGGCAAAATAAGGTTTTTAAGCACCAGGTATTTTTCGCCTGTTATTTCATCAATGGCAAACCAACTACCTGTAAGATTTAAACCGGTATAACTATGCAAAACCACGCCAAAGAAAAAAGCAATTACAATAGCCATAAAAAAAGAGGGCGCAGATATGCCGGCAATGCTTGAAAAAACGGCAGTACTATCCATCCAGGAACCTTTTTTTAAAGCAGCAGTTACACCCAAAAAAACACCAACTATTGTTGCAAAGAGCATGGCTGTTACTGCTAATATTAATGTACCCGGCAAAGCTTCCATCAAAACCGCTCCTACTTCTTTTTTGGTTTGATAACTTTTACGTAAGTAAGGTATTTTTAAACCCAACTTAGTTGTACCTCCAATAAAAAACCCTTTTAATTGTTTTTTTTCAATATCGGTTTTGCTGTGAATACAAATGGGTGATACATCATTAACATACAAAATAAACTGTTTCCATTTTGGTTGATCGAGGTACAGGTCGCTGCGAATGTTATCCAGTGTTTTTTTATCTCCTGTTTGTCCTACAATCATTCGGGCAGGATCGCCAAAACCTTGAAACATGATAAAAACCAATACCACTACACCCAGCAGCACCAAAATTGCATAACATATTTTCTTTACTATAAACGACACTGGTTGTATTATAAATAAAATTTTATAATTAAAACTTATCTTTTGCAGCCCATTTGTTTTTAACTACCGGCCCTTTCATTAAAAAAAGTGTTGGGTTTACCCTGGCAGCAGTTTTAATGGCTGTAGCATCACAGGTAAAAATAGGTATTGATTTATTATTAATCAGTTCAACAGCTTTTTTTGCATCGGCTGTTACCAAATAAACCGGAATGTCAGTTTTTGATGAAAAAAGTTCAAATGATTTTAACCAGTTGGTATTTCCATCTTCAAAATCTTTGGCAAACAATAAATAATATTCGCCTGTTTGGTTTAGTATGGCTTCGGTAGTATCATTACCACTTTGTGTATTAAAGATAAAATCATTAATAAGGGGTACATTATTTTTTCCTTTTTGTACTAATACTTGTTTTCTATCGGCAAAATGCCAGGTACTGTCGGGCAGTGCATCAACAGCAAATTCTTTTTTCTGTCCGTCTTTTTCATAAATAAAAGTGTAATCAAACTTATCGGGTATGGCATCTTTGGGCATCTTTCGTAATTCAATAATATTATTACCAACTTTAAAAGGCAGGCAATCTTTAATTGGCAGATGATGCAATACATACCATTGTAAACCTAACACAGTTACTAATGATGCTATTAATACCACTATATTTATTTTGTTTGAAAAAACAGGCTTTATGAATTTTACACCAAACAAAATGAGCAGTACCAATATTAATAAAATGATATCTTTAGTAAATGTTTGTATGGGAGTAAGTGGTATGCAGTCTCCAAAGCAACCGCAAGCCCTTATCTTTCCGCTAAATAATACATAGCTGGTAAGGAAGGTAAAAAACAACATCAGCAATAATAAAAACCAGGATACCATTTTTTTTCTCCAGCCTAAAAGTAATGCAACACCTAATATTACTTCAAGTGTTATCATTATTAATGAAAACAATAAGGCTTTATCATTAAGCTGCCCCATTAAGTTGGTAAGAATACCATCAGCTGCCCAGGCTTCAAAAAATTCCTGCATTTTATATGCCAGCCCCAATGGGTCAATGGCCTTTACCATACCTGAGAATATAAATAATACCCCAACAAAAACCCTTGCAATATTTACTACCCTTTTCATGTATTTAATTTAATTAGTTCTTTCATAAAAAATGAATTTTAATTACTATGTAATGTATCATCTATTAAGATTAAAGCAAAAATTGCATAGTTTGCAATATCATAAAAATTGGCATCAATGCCTTCGCT
>DAOLYC010000239.1:0-4298 GCA_035425605.1 Ferruginibacter sp. | reverse complement strand
CAGAGTTAGTGAAAGCTCCTGTAATTCCATGCGATGTAAGTAACAACGAAGATGTTGCAAATCTTATAACGAAAACAATGGAGCATTTTGGTGGCGGTATTGATTTTATTTTACATTCCATAGGAATGAGCATTAATGTACGCAAGGGAAAACATTATACAGAAATAGATTACGGCTTTAATGCAAAATCGCTGGATATATCTGCTATGAGTTTGCATCGTGTTTTGGCAACAGCCATGAAGATGGATGCAATAAACGATTGGGGCAGTGTGGTAGCATTAACTTACATTGCTGCACAGCGTGTATTTCCTGATTATAATGAAATGGCAGATGCAAAAGCTTTACTGGAAAGTGTAAGTCGCAGTTTTGGTTATCATTACGGAGTAAAAAAACATGTTAGGGTTAATACCATTTCGCAATCGCCGGTTCGTACAACTGCTGGTAGTGGTGTAAAAGGCTTTGATGGATTTATAGAGTATGCCGAAAAAATGAGTCCGCTGGGTAATGCCAGCGCTGATGATTGCGCCAATTATATTGTGATGATGTTTAGTGATATGACGAAGATGGTTACCATGCAAAATTTATTTCATGATGGCGGATTTTCATTTACCGGGGTAACAGAAGCTGTTATCAATAAAATGTAAATATTACTTTTTCAATAAAAAAGCCTCCCAATTTTTGAGAGGCTTTTTTTTAAAAATTATGTAATACTTGCATGCTCCAGGCATAGCAACAGGGCATAGGAGCAATTGAATCAATATTCATCTTCATTAAAGAAGAAATCCTCCTGGCTGGGATAATCGGGCCATATATCATCAAGGCCTTCATAAATTTCGCCTTCGTCTTCAAGCTCCTGCAAATTCTCTACAACCTCAATAGGCGCACCGCTTCTTATTGAATAATCAATCAATTCGTCTTTAGTGGCGGGCCATGGTGCATCTTCTAAATGAGAGGCTAATTCTAGTGTCCAAAACATTTTTGATAGGGGTTTAATTTTTTGCAAATGTATAAGTTCATACGGAATAACCAAAAGTGTTTTTTTAACGGTTATTTGTAAGATTTATTTTAGCCTGTTTAATAATATGGGCCAACACAGTTTTATTAGCCTAAAAATTGTAATTATTAACTATTTTCGGTGCATGTTATCAGCAAAAAACATAAAAAAACAGTTTGGCCGGTTGAATGTTTTAAAAGGGGTGGATATATCGGTTGCAAAAGGCGAAATAGTAAGCATTGTAGGCTCATCAGGTGCTGGAAAAAGTACGTTGCTACACATTTTAGGAACATTAGACAAGCCCGATTCGGGCGAGATTATATTAAACGGCCAACAATTGCAGCTACTAAAAGGTAATAAATTATCGGCTTTTAGGAATAAGCATATCGGTTTTGTTTTTCAATTTCATCATTTATTGCCCGAGTTTACCGCTTTAGAAAATGTTTGCATACCTGGCTGGATTGCCGGCTTTAAAAAAAAAGAAGTTGTTATAAAAGCTACTGGGTTATTGAAAACTTTAGGCCTGGAAGAAAGGATGCAAAATAAACCACAACAATTATCGGGTGGCGAGCAGCAACGAGTGGCAGTAGCAAGGGCTTTAATTAACAGCCCATCAATTGTTATGGCCGATGAGCCCACCGGTAACCTTGATAGCGCCAATGCCCGTGAATTACACAAGTTGTTTATTGATTTACGCAACCAGTTTAATCAAACATTTTTAATTGTTACACATAATGAGGAATTGGCAAAAATGAGCGACAGGATTTTGATGATGAAAGATGGGGTAATGTGTTGATAGGCTAATTCATTTTCTCAAAAAGAAATTTAACTCAGAAAATCATCAATTCACTTTTCTGCTAATTAGTTAATTCACTCTTGGTTTCCAGGGAATATCATCTACTCCCAATAAATAACCGGCATATCTTGCCAAAACAAAAAGATAATCGCTAAGGCGGTTTAAATATTTTATTATCAACGGCTTAACAAAAAGATCATGCTCCTGCATGTTAACACAAATCCTTTCGGCTCGCCTGCACACACAACGGGTTACATGTGCTGTAGAAATAGCAACATGGCCACCAGGCAAAATGAATGATTTCATTGGTTTCAATTCCGTATTCATCAAATCAATATTCTTTTCTAAAAATTCAATATCGCTTTCTTTTAAATCAGGAATTTTTAGTAAAGATTCTTTATCGGGGTCGCATGCTAAGGAAGCGCCAATAGTAAATAAACGGTCTTGTATTTCTTTTAAAACTGTTTTTAAATGCTGCTGGTTTAGTTGATCGGCGGTTAAACCGATAAATGAATTTAATTCATCAACAGTACCATAAGCCTCAATCCTGATATTGCTTTTAGGCACTTTGGTGCCACCAATTAAACTGGTTTTGCCTTTGTCGCCAGTTTTAGTATAAATTTTTAAAGCCATAACCTATTAATTTTTGATGGCAATATTTTTTAAATTGTGTTAAGCAGGCAACGAAACCTTAGCCGGGTTTTCGTTTTTTACATCCGTTTCAATTATCCCATCACGCAATCTTATAATCCTATGTGCATACATAGATATATCTTCTTCATGCGTAACCAATATTACCGTATTACCAGAATCATGTATTTTACTCATAATTTCCATAATCTCGTATGATGTTTTTGTATCCAGGTTTCCGGTGGGTTCATCAGCTAAAATAATGGAAGGATTATTTATCAATGCACGGGCAATGGCAACACGTTGCGCCTGTCCGCCACTTAATTCATTGGGTTTATGATGGCTTCTATCATCAAGCCTCACTGTCTTTAATACTTGCATGGCCCTTTCGGTTCTTTCTTTTTTACTTATTCCACTATAAACAAGTGGTAAAGCCACATTTTCGGCAGCAGTTAATCGGGGCAGCAGGTTAAATTGTTGAAATACAAATCCAATTTCTTTATTTCTTACTTCTGCTAATTCGTTATCCGGCATCCGGCTTACATCTTTGCCGTTTAATATATATTTTCCACCCGTTGGAGTATCTAAGCAACCTAACAGGTTCATTAAAGTAGATTTACCGGAACCGCTTGGCCCCATTAGTGCTACATATTCATTTTTAAAAATATCAAGCGAAATACCTTTTAAAACAGGTAATTCATTTTTACCGAGGTAGTAGCTTTTTCTGATATTATCAAGATGTATGATTCCCTGCATAAATTATTTTTTATAAGTTTAGTGAAACCTTGTATAAATACACTAAACTATTTCTTTATCACTTTTTTATCACTTTTGGTACTTTAAAAAATTGGTCATCATGTATAACAGCATTTTTAAGCCCTTCATCCCGGGTTATACTTCCTTTAACTTCATCATCCCTTAAAATGTTTACATTATCACCAATGTGTAATAAAGGTTCAACACCAGATGTGTCAAGTTCATTTAGTTTTTCAACAAAACGTATCATTTTTTGAAGATCAAGTTTTATACAATCTCTTTCAGTATCTTCAAACTTTAACCTGGCCAGGTTGGCAAGTTTTTCTACCAAAGCATCATTTACTTCCATTATACAAATATAACCGATTGTTATTTCATGCGAAATTTGAGTATTGCAGGAGGTATTTAATAATTATGAATGGAAGTGGGGCATCTTACAACTGCTAACTTTTACTATCTTCGCCGCCTGATGGAAAAGAAGAGAGAAATAGTAATGAGTGGGATAAGGCCAACAGGTTTTTTACACCTGGGTAATTATTTTGGCGCCATTCGCAATTATGTAAAAATGCAGGATGAGTTTGACTGTTATTTTATGGTTGCGGATTTGCATTCGTTAACCACACATCCTGATACAAAAGAACTAAAGAACAATGTACATAGGGTATTGGCAGAGAATATCGCCTGTGGCCTTAATCCGGAAAAGGTTGCCCTGTATTGTCAAAGCCTGTTGCCGCAAACAGCCGAATTGTATTTGTATTTAAATATGCTGGCATATAAAGGCGAGTTGGAAAAAACAACTACTTTTAAAGATAAAGTGCGGCTAAACCCCGAAAACGTAAATGCAGGGTTACTAACTTACCCGGTTTTAATGGCAGCAGATATTTTAATTCATAGAGCTAAATATGTACCCGTAGGCAAAGACCAGGAACAACATTTAGAAATGACCCGGAATTTTGCAAACCGGTTTAATCACCGTTATGGTAATGTATTTCCACAAGCCGAAGCTTTTAATTACAACCAGCAATTAATAAAAGTTCCCAGCCTGGATGGGTCTGGTAAAATGAGTAAGAGCGAAAACCAGATGGCAACTTTGTACCTTGCCGATTCGGATGATATGATTCA
>DAOLYC010000238.1:0-4320 GCA_035425605.1 Ferruginibacter sp. | reverse complement strand
AATGGGCCTTTCTTTTGGTGGTATGCTTTGCACCGAAATTGCAAAACAAGTACCTGTTAAAAAAATAATTATCATCAGTAGTATTAAAACCTCAAAAGAGTTACCTTTTTGGATGAAAGCTGTAGCTAAGCTGCGTTTGAATAAAGTGATACCCATGCAGTCAACAAAACTTACCCAACCTATTCAAAACAAAGTGTTGGGTGTTGTAAGTGCTGATGAAAAAAAACTGGTGGCATCGTTAAGAAGTGCGGCCGATTTAAAATATACAAACTGGGCTGTTAACCAGGCTATCAATTGGAAAAACAAGTGGCAACATCCAGCTATTTTTCATATACATGGCGATAAAGATAATATGTTTCCAATAAAATACTTAAAAGCCGATTTTACAATAAAAAACGGTGGGCATTTTATGATCATGAATAAAGCTGCCGAAGTAAGTAACTGTATAAATAATATATTGATGCAATAAAAATCACTTTGTTAAACTTATGAAAACATTATTTATTTAAACCATTGCCAAAAGTATTATTATGGTATTTTTGGCACTTCAAAAAATTAACGCATGAGTTCAGGATGGATTGTTTTTATTTTAGGTGCATTGGGTTGGCATATTGGAATGTACGGAATGTTTAAAAAAGCAGGGATTGAAAGTTGGAAAGCATTAGTACCTTTTTACAATACCTGGTGTATGTTACAAAAGATGGAACTGAAAAAGTATTGGTTTTTTCTTCAGTTCATACCCATTGCAGGGCAGTTTATAACCATTTGGATTTGTATAAAATTTGTTGAGTATTTTGGTCGTTTTGGTTTTTGGCATCATGCGGTAGCCGTGTTGTTACCATTTATTTATTTTCCTTACCTGGGTTATTCAAAAAATGAAAGGTATGCTGGTATTGCAGTTGTAAAAAATTACAAGAAATCAACCGCCAGAGAGTGGATTGATGCTGCAGCATTTGCTGTAGTGGCAGCCACTATCATTCGCACATTTGTGTTTGAAGCTTATACCATACCCACGCCATCGGAAGAAAAAACATTACTGGTTAACGACTTTTTATTTGTAAGCAAAATGGCGTATGGCCCACGTATTCCCAATACACCCATTGCCATGCCATTTGTACATCATACCATTCCAGGGCTTAATACAAAATCGTATGTTGAGTGGATTAAAATACCATATACCCGTTGGTTTCCAAGCCCGGTAAAACGAAACGATGCGGTAGTTTTTAATTTTCCGGTAAATGATACATTGATTAATGATGAAGAGAATTTTGGAAGCAGGGTTACATATTATGATGCAGTTAGGCAGTTGGGCAGGGAAAGAGTTTGGCAGGATTACGGCGATTTGATAATAACAAGGCCGGTTGATAAGAGAGAGAATTTTATTAAACGCTGTGTTGGTATTGCAGGCGATACCATTCAGGTAATTAAGGGTAAACTTCATGTAAATGGACAGCCCGAAGATTACTTCCCTCATGCAGAACGGTTTTATCTTTTGCAGATACCTGAAGGCATTTACTTAGATGAAGATAAATTAAAAGACTTGGGCATTAATATCCGTCCATCTCAAGGCGATCTGCAACAAATAAAAAATGATCTTTTTTTAGTAAACATCACCAATGAAGAACATAAGAATTTAAAATTACCCCCGGGTTATATTCTATCAGATTTTATTGCTGATGTAAATAATCCTAATTATCCTTACAAACAATTGTTTCCATATTACAGCGAAAATAAAGACTGGACAGTTGATAATTATGGACCAATATGGATACCTGCAAAAAATACTACCATACAATTAACACCTGATAATATAACCCGTTACCAGCGCTGTATTGAAGTGTATGAAGGCAACAAATTTGAAAACAAAGCGGGTAAGATTTTTATAAATGGGAAAGAAACAACCAGCTATACTTTTAAAATGAATTATTACTGGATGATGGGAGATAACAGGCACAATTCGCTGGACAGCCGCTACTGGGGTTTTGTACCCGAAGACCATGTAGTAGGCAAAGCATCACTTATTTGGTTTAGTTACGAAAACGGCCCACGCTGGAACAGATTGTTCCGCTGGATAAAATAGCGTATCAAATTTTTAATTAAAAGAAAATCCTCACTGCATTTCTGCAAAGAGGATTTTTTATATCCACAATTTTGTAATTTCAGGTTATGAAAATAGAACCCTTTAAGTTTGAATACCTGGTGTACGATTCTATAGATGAATTAACTAATCAGGATGCCTTATTACTAAGCAAAGCTCGTGATGTAACCGAAGCTGCTTATGCACCATATTCTAATTTTAATGTAGGTGCAGTTGCCAAACTTATTAATGGCGAAATAGTAACAGGAACTAACCAGGAAAACGCATCTTATCCGGTAAGTTTATGTGCCGAAAGATCGTTGCTGGCTTCGGCAGCGTCATTATATCCCAACATCGCTATTGAAAGCATGGCAATAAGTTACAATAATAAAAACGGGCAAAGCTTACATCCCATTTCACCATGTGGCATGTGCAGGCAAAGCCTGGTTGAATATGAAGAACGGGTGAAGAAACCCATACGATTAATTTTAAGCGGTTTACATGGAAAAATTATTATTATAGAAAAAGCAAGTTTGTTACTGCCGCTTTCATTTGGTAGCATTGATTTAAAATAAAGTTTGCACACCATTTGCTATTTTAGATTCATGCTCCAGCAGCCATTTTTTTCGCCATAAATCGCCACCATAACCTACCAGTTCACCATTACTGCCAATAACACGATGACAAGGCACAATTATGCTAACACTATTGTTACCATTAGCAGTACCAACTGCTCTAATGGCTTTTGTATTTCCAATTTTCTTGCTTAGGTCAAGATAACTGATGGTGCGGCCATAGGGTATGTTGCATAATTCGGCCCATACTGTTTGTTGAAAGGTGGTTCCGGTTTGTAAAGTAGTTATAGTAAATATTCGCCTGGTGCCTGCAAAATATTCATCTAACTGTTTTATGCAATTTTTTATAATTGGAGACTTAGGTTTAATAAAACTTAAAGTAGTTTCATCAATCTTAGCACCTTTCCATGAATTTACAAACAACACATCTGATATGGCATTGCCGCTGCTTCTTATTTCAAGTGCACCAATCGGCGAATTATAATATACCATTTCTATATTCATACCGGTATAAATGTAAAACATTTTATCAGGTTAAATAATAGAGCATGTAATGCTGTAAACTTTAATTCATAAAGGTTATTTGGTATTATCCTATTTTGTTGCCATTGTTAACCGGCATTGATGGATGTAAAAGCACTACATCATTATTATCATTATACACACCCAACACTAAACACTCGCTGAAAAAATTACCAATTTGTTTTACAGGAAAATTTACTACGGCTACAACCTGTTTACCTTTTAAAGTCTCTTTGGTATAAAGAGCCGTTATTTGTGCAGAAGATTTTTTTATACCCAGTTCTCCAAAATCAATTTTAAGTTGATAAGCCGGTTTTCGGGCATTGACAAAATCAACAGCTTCAATAATAGTTCCGCACCTAATATCAAGTTTTTCAAAATCTTCCCAGGTAATCATATAGGTTCAACTTTAATAACTGCATCCATATTAAGTGGCCCAAAAATATGAGGAAACTCTTCATTTACAGATTCAGAAAACTCATAAGTGAATGGCGATTGTAAAGCATGTTCATCTATATGCAGCAACAACAAATCTTTTTCATGTTTATAATACCGTTCTAAAACTCCTGCTACCTGAGAAGCTTTACTAGTATGAATAAAACCTTCTGCACTTAGTGAAGCCGGTTTGTAAATGCCTTGTTGTACGGCATTTTGCCAGTCAGTGTTTTTTACAATGTGATAAATCATTCGTCCAGTAAGTTTGAAAGCAGTATTAGTTCGTTCATTTTATATCGGTTGCGATCGTTATCAAAACACTTGCTTAATTCTTCCAGCAGGTATTGAATAATTTTTTTATTATTCAACTGCCTGAAATAAGATGGCACCGGTGGTACCGATATCCTTTTAAAATATCCTTCTACATCCTGGTGGCTATACATTTGTCCATTCAATGGATCGATATAGAAATTTATTTTTTCTGAAGCATGGCCAGTGGGGTTCAGCAAATCGTGATGTGGATTAAAATATGCCAGGATGAACTGCCTGGGAATATTGATTGCTTTTACAGGTATATCCAGCAATTGGCACAATGCCATATAGATGATACCATTGTTTAAAGCATTTCCTTTTTTTGTTTCAAATGCCTTGTTTATTAAGAATTCATCAGGGTTATTATAGGCAAACTCAACACCTTTTTGTTTATAATAA
>DAOLYC010000237.1:0-4365 GCA_035425605.1 Ferruginibacter sp. | reverse complement strand
CCTTTCCATTTGCAGAGTTTATACTAAATTTCCCGGAGAAAGATTCGGTACGTCTTTTTATATTATTAAGGCCTATTCCCTTTTTTACAGTTTTAACGTTAAAGCCTTTGCCATTATCATAAATACGCATTTTTACAACATCCCTTTCCTGCTTAACCATTACCTCAATTTCATTTGCTTCAGCGTACCGGGCAATATTTTTTACCTGTTCCTGTAAAATTCTGTAAAGATTTATCTGTAAGTCGGCGTTATGCTGGTTGCAAACCATATCAAAATTTAAACTTATTGTAAAACGGTTATTTAAATTAAAAGAGCGAAGCAGGTTTTCAAATGCTTCTTTTAAAGTATTTTCTTCAAAAGATGCAGGCACCAGGTTATGTGATAACCTTCTTACTTCATCTACAGCGGTTAAAATATGAGCCTTGCCCATTTCTAAAAATTCATCTGTTTCTTTTGCGTTGGACTGTTTCTTCTTAACCATGCTTAAAGCAAGCAGTGAACTGGCCAGCAATTGGTTTACATTATCATGTAGCTCTGCTCCTATAAAACTTCTTTCTTGTTCCTGAGCATCAATAATTGCTTTAGATATGCGTATCTCTTCTTCAACCTTATAAGTAATGTCTCGCAAGTTTACAATAAACCCTTGCACAGCCTTATTATTCATCATATTTTTCACCAATCCTTCCAGCCAAATATAATGGCCATCCTTATGCATAACCCTTACTGTAATAGGGATGATTTTTCCAGGATTAGCACTGGCTTCTGTTACAACCTGCATAAAATTATGCACATCATCAGGATGAAGGTATTCTTTGGCTGCAATTCTTTCATTATCCTTAAGCTCCCAACCAGTAACAGTAAGTGTAGAAGCACTACTGTAAAAAACATGCATCTGTTCATCAAGTAATAAAATAATGCCTTCATTGTTTTCAACCAGAGCCCTAAATAATTGTTCTTTTTTAGTTAACTCTTCTGTTCTATCCTTAACCCTTAGTTCCAAATCATCGTTCAAAGTTTTTAAAGTTGCAGCTGTCTTAACTTTCTCTTCATTATCTTCTCTTATTTTACGAATAAACACAGCCAATAATAATAAGATTGCCCCTGTAATGATTAATAATATTTGTTGAAGATTTTTAATGCCTTTTTCATTTGCATTTTTATATTTTACCAAAACCAGGCTAACTGCATCCTGCATTTTTTCTATCAGTAACCTAACTCGTTCAGTGTATGATTTACTATCACTTGTTTCTGCAATCTTCATCGAAACATCCATACCGTTGGCCTCATAATCTGCCACTATTCGGTTAGCAAAACCGATTCTTGTATTTATAATGGAAACCAATGAATCAAATTCAGATTTCGTAAAAGTGAAGCTGTTGTTAAGACTTTTCAGTTGTTTAACCACAAGTTCTATTTCTTTTTTTGTTTTTTCAAATGGAACTAATAAGGATTTTTTACCGGTAAGTATATAAGCTCTAAAAGCCGACTCATTATCTAAAGCAAGCGTGTTAATCTTTTTTGTATAAACCAAAAAAGCATCGGCATTGGTTATTTTTTTACCAGTTGTAATTACTTGTTGAGATTGATATACCGAGAATACAATAATAACTATAATAAACCCAAGCAACAGTTTAACTCCAGTACTGTAAAATTTATTAGTTATTAATTTAAATTTCATAGTTATTTCGATTACAAGCAAGCTAGTTTTAGAAATCTGCAAAAAGCATCCGGTAAAATAAATAAAAAAAAATGAAACTTAGCTAACTCATACAGTTAAAACAATAATTCCAGAAAGGATTTGCACCCATAAAGAGAACCCTTAAAAGAAATGTTTTTCACTTTTTTTGAAGAATATTGGAAGTATAAATGATGTTTTATTGATTGAACACTTAAAAAACAGTTGTAGAACTTACGATGAAATTTGTAAATTTAGTGTATGGCTTTCAATAAGAGATTTGTTTAAATTTGATCTGTAACTAATTTTATGCTGTCATGGACTGAAATATTAATACGCTTGTTGCTGGCATCTCTGTTTGGTGCACTAATAGGTTTGGAAAGAGAGAGAAAAAACTGGAGTGCAGGAATGAGAACACACATGATGGTTTGTGTAGGATCGTCGCTTATAATGATTGTTTCGGCTTTTGGGTTTAATGATGTTTTAGGAAAGGATCATATTGTACTCGACCCAGCAAGAGTTGCAGCACAGGTTATCAGTGGTATTGGATTTATTGGCGCAGGTGCTATACTGTTCTTAAAACAAGGAACCATCCGGGGTTTAACAACCGCATCGGGATTATGGACGGTGGCCGCCATTGGCCTTGCAACCGGCGGAGGAATGTATTTTGCTGCTGGCGCTACCACTATTATCGCATTAATTATACTTTGGGCATTACAACCTTTTGAAAAAATGTATTCCCAAAAATTCAAGCAACGAACATTAAGGATAGTAACTATTAGCAACGATAATTTTGTTGAAATCATAAAAGCATTATGGCAGCAAACCGGTATTGGCATTCAAAGTTTTCAGATGAATAAGGATGACAACGAATATATCTTACAATTTAAGTTTGATACAGAAGATGAAAATAAACTAGCCTTTATCATAAATGAACTTCAAAAAAATACCAACATAAAAGAGATTTTCTGGACCCATTAGCTGTATTTTTATTTTTTAATCATTTTCAATAATTGTTCTGCTGCCCGGCGGCCTGTTTCAGCACCTCCATTCATATATCCCTGAAAATCGGCGCTGCAATGCTCACCTGCAAACAATAAATTGCCAACAGGTTCAATTTCGGCGCCGGCAATGGTTGTCCACTGCCCGGTTTTATAGCAGGCATAACTGCCCAAAGTATGTACATGTTTAGGCCAATAGAATATAGCATTTTTTCCGTTATAGTATTTTGCTGCTCCGGGAAAAACTTTTTCAAGTTGTGCAATATATTCTTTTGTTTTTTCGGGTACTGTGGTATCAATCATTTTATCACTCATTTTTCCGCCGGTATAAAAAGTATAGCCGCCATTTTTACTTTTTTGCAATTGAGAACTGTCCCAGCCCAATTGTAATGGCATATCAGAGAATATTTGCCCGCTTGCGCCAAACTTGCGCCAGTAAGGGGTTTTGAAGCCAGCAAACATTTTTGCATTTTGCCCATATCCCAGTTCGTTGATTGATTTTTTCTTAATATCACCCATGTTTTCAATTTCGAGTGTTACATTTCGTAAAACTGAAAAAGGGATGCTGCATATCAGGTAATCAAAATCAATATTGTTACCGGTATTAAATGTTACTGTAAAACCAGTGCCTTTGGAACTTATTTTTGTAACCGCTGCATTTGTATTTATATTTTTCAATCGCTTTGCCAGTTCATCCACTACACGTTGATTACCCCCTTTTATTTTATATCGTTCATCGCTATCTCCAAACAGGTCTTTTTCAACTGTATCGGGTTTAAAAAGCCATAAAAAATTAATGGCCGATTGTTCATCCGATTCTAAACCATATTCAGTAATAAATGCAACATTCAGCATTTTACTAAGCCAACCTTTAATTCCTTTTGACTGCAGGTAAGCGGCAATTGACATCTTATCAAATTTTTCACCATCACCATAATCATGATACGTGATTGACGATTCTGGCAACGAATCAATATCTGCCTTGATACTATTAGCATAAGGCATCAGTGCGTTCGCTAAATCCGTAGCTGTATATTTTTTCCCATCAAAATAAAATATTTGTTTAATAAGGTTTTTATCATCTTCCGTATCTACCATTTCAAGATTAAATTCTTTTGCAAGATTTAAAATATCCTCATGATTGCTGTCCACAAACTCACCACCTAATTCTGTGGTAATTCCTTTGCCCAACATATTTTTTGCAGTGTACATGCGGCCTCCGGTACGGCCGCTGGCTTCATAAATATGTGTTTCGATATTTGCCTTTTGTAAAATATAAGCAGCATGTAACCCTGCAACACCTGCACCCAATATGCCTATTTTAAAAGGTTGTTCTTTTGCAGCAAACGGTTTTATATATTTTGAATTGGCAATAGCTTTATTAGCAGCAAGCGCTGCAATAGCTAACGATGATTGGCTGATGAATTTTCTCCTGGAAGAATCAATCTTTTCACTGTTTGTTGGCTTATTATTTTTTTCAAGGGCTTGTACAAAAGCTTTTTGTAAAAAACGCAGCAGGTTGGTTTTAGCATTTTTCATATTTATATATTTGAAGAAAAAATAAGAAAAATATTGCTAATATTAATTAATTACTAACCAAAATATAGTTACCACTATAAAATTATTTTTTATTCCCTTAGTTTAAAAGTAACTACACCATTGGTTTTATCAGTACTGCTTACATTCAAT
>DAOLYC010000236.1:0-4393 GCA_035425605.1 Ferruginibacter sp. | reverse complement strand
TACAGTTTGGTTTTATTTACCAGTTATCCTATAATTTAAAATGTATTTAATTTTCAATGGTAATAACGGTTACTGTATTGTAAAAAAACCAAAAACAATCGTTAATCATTATGGGTAAATTATGCAATGTTGTTTTTAATAGTTAGCTTTGCAGTAATGTTTACAAAAAGTATATATAAAATGTCGTTGCAACAACCTGGGTACACTCAACACGGGCTATTGGCATTTATTATATCATCTTTTACAGAGTTTCTTCCTTTTTGTAATAAGGTATTTTACTATTCAAGTTTTAAAGACTTTAAAACTTTTGCCCTGGCCTAAAGTACAACTGGCCTGGGATTGCTTTGCTTTATATTTCCATTAGTTTAAAAAATGCGTTCGCTGGCGTTGTTTTCTGCAAATGAAAATGGCGGCAGTAATTATTGATGCCATTATTAAATGGATCAAATCAAATTGCTGATATACGCATTTTAAACAAGATAAAAATTTTATAAAATGTCAACTATTATCAGTGCCATAATTATAATTGCTGTACTTGTACTCATCTTTTGGTTGTTGCTTTTGATTCATAAAAATAGCCTGCAAAGAAAAGCTGCCGGGCTATTAATACACTTTAATGAAGTAGCATACAATAATAACCTGGTAGTAACCGAAACGGAATTACTACATAATATGATGTTTGGTTATGATAAGCTGTATGGCAAATTTTTAATTCTGGAAACAACAGGAAAAAATAAATACCAACACCAGGTTATTGACCTGGATGAAGTAACCGATTGTACTTTACAAAAAATTAAACGGCCTGTTTTTGATAAAGGTAAACCGGGTAAGATAAGCGAAGTAATTCTTGAACAGGTTAACCTGTTATTTGAATTTACAAACAAACGCAAACCCGTTGAACTGGTATTTTACCGAAACGTGGTTGATTACATTTTTGAATTACAGCCACTGGAAGCAAAAGCAATCAAATGGCAGGAACTTATATCAAAACAAATAAAAAAACAATTAAGGCACATTGCATAAATAAAAAAAATAACAAATGAAAAGGTCAAAAATAAACAGAGGGGTTTCAATAAGTGGAATGATTTTAATGATCCTTGTTTTATTAAATGCTATCATCATTAATCATGCATATATACATAATGCAAACAAATATTGGGCATTAATCATTTCACTGCCTTTACTTTTACTTGCTGTTTACGACAGGTTGCAGAAAAAACATGCTATCATTCGCAATTACCCGGTAATTGGGCATTTACGATATTTCCTTGAATCAATCCGTCCGGAATTGAGGCAGTATTTTTTTGAATCTGATTTGGATGGAAAGCCATTTAACAGGCGTCAGCGATCAATTGTGTACCAACGGGCAAAAAACGAAAAGCAAACTGTAGCATTTGGTATGCAGGCCGATCCTTATACAGCAGGTTTTGAGTGGGTGGCTCATTCTTTATATCCTTCAAAAATAAAGAGCGAAGCATTACGGGTTTCTATTGGTAATCATTTATGCAGCCAACCTTATAGTGCCAGTATATTAAATATTGGAGCTATGAGCTATGGTGCATTAAGTAAAACAGCCATCGAGTCTCTTAATAAAGGAGCCCGGTTGGGAAATTTTGCTCATAACACCGGCGAAGGCGGGATAAGTGAATATCATTTAAAAGGCGGAGATCTTATCTGGCAGATAGGTACAGGTTATTTTGGCTGTAGAGATGAACAAGGAAAATTTAATCCACAGTTATTTCAAAAAAACGCAATGCGCCCACAAGTTAAAATGATTGAACTGAAATTATCGCAAGGTGCTAAACCAAGTCATGGCGGTATTTTGCCAGCAAAGAAAAATACATCCGAAATAGCAGCTATCCGACAAGTAAAAGTAGGCATAACGGTTCATTCGCCAGCAAGTCATTCATCTTTTAATACTCCCGAAGGGCTAGTTAATTTTTTGGGTTGGTTGCGTGAATTATCAGGCGGAAAACCAGTAGGATTTAAAATTTGCATTGGCGATAAAACAGAGTTTATTGATATATGCAAATCCATCAGGGCAAATCGTTGTTATCCGGATTTTATAACGATAGATGGCGCTGAAGGAGGAACCGGAGCAGCTTCATTAGAGTTTACCGATAACCTGGGAATGCCTTTGTTTGATGCACTTGCTTTTGTAAAACAAACATTAGATGAGTTTAATTTAACCAACCATATTAAGATTATGGCATCGGGAAAAATTATTACAGGTTTTGATATTCTGAAAACATTGGCAATGGGAGCATCGGCTTGTTATTCATCAAGAGGGATGATGTTTTCGCTTGGTTGCATTCAAGCGTTGGTATGCGATAGCGGAAAATGCCCGGTAGGTGTGGCTACACAAAACCCATCACTGTACAAGGGACTTGATCCGGCAGAAAAATCTGTAAGGGTATTTAATTTTCATACTAATACCATAAAAGCTACCTGTGAAATGATGGAAGCTTGCGGTTTTAAAGATGTACATAATATACAGGCTCGTAAATTTTTCAAAAAAATAAATGACCAATCAACAAAATCGTTCGATGAAATTTATTTTAAAAATAACATGCTGCATGTTAAAAAGCAGCACATTCAATCACTATTAAATTAAAAAACATGAAAACAATAAACAACAGCCTCATTTTAACTAAAGATGATCACAACCTGTTAATTTCTTATTTAAGGGGATGGTGGCATAATAAAACTGTTGACAGGCGTTATGCTGAAGCATTGCAGGCTGAACTGAAAGGCGCAAAATTGGTAGAAACAGAAGTTGCGCCCGCTGATGTAGTTAGGCTAAATTCAAAAGTATTAGTTAAAACATCTGATAAGAATGAAACATTGGAAATAACATTGGTTACGCCTGAAGAAGCAAATATCAAAGAGAAAAAGGTTTCGATATTGGCGCCTATCGGTACTGCCCTCATTGGATTTCGTAAAGGGCAAAAAGTAAACTGGAATGTTCCGGCAGGGAAAAAAACTTTTACCATTCTGGATGTAATTAATAGTTAACTACGGCAGCAAAAATTCTGTATGAAAAACTAAAACGGCTTTGCAAAATATCTGGATAAAGATTTGATTAGAATGAATTGAAAATTGATTGGTTTGTTAATAAATTCAACCAACTTAATTTAATTCTTCAAATTCTTTGTTCAGATATTTTTTTGCTATCATTAAGAAAACATAAAATCGCTTTTAGTTACAAGCTTTATTTACTACACCTGAAACACGCCAGTTTTAAATTCTGCTATATCAGGATTATGATTAGCTGCTGCAATACCTTCAGAAATATAATTACGTGTTTTACCAGGGTCAATTATCTCATCAACCCAAAGCCTGGCTGCTGCATAAAATGGAGTGGTTTGTGCATCGTATCGGGAAATGAGTTTATCTAAAAGTTTTTTTTCATCGGCTTCTGTTATTTCCTGCCCTTTGCTTTTAAGTCCAGCCACTTCAATTTGTAACATGGTTTTGGCAGCCTGCTCTCCACCCATTACAGCAATTTTTGCAGTAGGCCATGCATAAATAAAACGGGGATCGTAAGCTTTGCCACACATGGCATAATTACCGGCGCCATACGAATTACCAACTATGATGGTGATTTTAGGAACTACAGAGTTAGCAACAGCATTTACAAGTTTTGCACCATCTTTAATAATGCCACTATGCTCACTTCGGCTGCCCACCATAAAACCGGTAACATCCTGTAAAAATACAAGCGGAATCTTTTTTTGATTACAATTCATAATAAAGCGTGCAGCCTTATCGGCACTATCGTTATAAATAACTCCGCCTAATTGCATTTCGCCTTTTTTACTTTTTACTATAAGGCGTTGGTTAGCTACTATCCCTACAGCCCAACCATCAACACGGCCATAGCCACAAACAATGGTTTTGCCATAATCTTCTTTAAACTGGTCAAAACTACCTTCATCGCAAATGCAGTTTATCAAATCAACCATATTGTAAGGCTTGGTATTGCCAGCGCTCATAATGCCATAAATTTCACCAGTATTGCTTTTAGGAGGTTTGCTTTCAATACGATTGAAACCGGCTTTTTTTTGATCACCTAACTTGTTCATTATTTTTTTTACCTGGTTCAAACATGCTTCTTCAGTTTCAAATTTATAATCGGCTATGCCGCTAATACTATTATGTGTATCGGCGCCGCCAAGTGTTTCACTATCTACATCTTCACCAATGGCTGCTTTTACCAGGTATGGTCCTGCTAAATAAATAGATCCATTGCCTTCAACCATTAATGTTTCATCGCTCATAATTGGAAGATAGGCACCGCCTGCAACACAGGCACCCATTACAGCGGCAATTTGGGTTATGCCCATGGCGCTCATCTTTGCATTGTTGCGAAAGATGCGCCCAAAATGCTCCT
>DAOLYC010000235.1:0-4406 GCA_035425605.1 Ferruginibacter sp. | reverse complement strand
ATGATAATGTTCTTCATCTATATTTAAATGTTGTGCTAGTGCTGTTATTAATTTAAAACCAACTCCACAGCCGCACAGTTCTTTATAAGGATAAGTGCAATCAATTTGTTTTGGATTTAAGATGGCTACAGCAGGTGGTATTTCATCATCGGGCAGGTGATGGTCGCAAACAATAAAATCTATACCAATGTTTTTTGCATAAGCAATCAGGTCAACAGATTTTATTCCACAGTCTAAGGAAATAATCAGGGAAAAACCGTTTGCTTTAGCAAAGTCAATACCCATCCTGCTTACACCATATCCTTCCCTGTACCGGTGTGGTATATAAAAATCTAATAAAGTGGGTTCATAAATTTTACAAAGAAAATCGTACATACAGGCAACAGAAGTGGTGCCATCAACATCGTAATCGCCAAACACAAGTATTTTTTCTTTTTTTTCGAAGGCAGATAAAATCCTTTGTACGGCTTTATCCATGTCTTTCATCAAAAAAGGATCGTGCAGTACATTTAATTGAGGCCTGAAATAATTTTTTGCTTTTTCGAAACTATCATATCCCCGTTGCACCAGTATTTTACAAAGTGAATAATTTATTTTTAAAGATTCATGCAGGTCTTTAACCAGGTTTTTATCTGCTTGTAATATTTTCCATCTTTTATCCATATTAATATTTCCGGTCGGTGGTATATCTTACCAGGCTTTCAAGTGTTTCCCTAACAGGGCTATTTGTAAAACCTTTTAAAATTTCAAGCGCTTCATCTCTGTAAATGTTCATCTTATTAGCAGCATACTGTATGCCTCCTGTATTAATTACAGTATCAGTAATAAATTTTACTTTCTGTTTATCCTTGTTTTCGTTTTTAATAATATATATTAGTTTTCTTTTTGTAGCCTGATCTACATTGTTTAAAGTATAAATCAATGGCAGTGTAAGTTTCTTTTCTTTTATATCATTTCCGGTAGGTTTGCCCACATCAGCTTTACCATAATCAAAAAGATCGTCTTTTATTTGAAATGCGATACCTACTTTTTCGCCAAATAATTTCATTTTTTTTGTAATGGCTTCGTCACGGCTTGTACTATAAGCACCTATGGCGCAGGCCGATGCCAGCAGAGATGCAGTTTTGCTACGGATGATTTCAAAATAAATATTTTCATCCAAATTCAGTTTCCTGGTTTTTTGTAATTGAAGCAACTCACCTTCACTCATTTGTTTTACTGCTTCTGAAAGTATATGCAAATGTGTAAAATCGTTATTTGAAGTGGCCAAAAGTAAGCCCTTAGAAAGTAAATAATCGCCAACCAATACGGCAATTTTTTTATTCCATAATGCATTTATCGAAAAAAAACTTCTCCTTTCATATGAATCATCAACAACATCATCATGTACTAAGGTGGCTGTATGTAAAAGCTCAACTAAAGCAGCCGCCCGGTAAGTACTTTCATTAACAGTACCGTGCAGCTTGGCACTTAAAATTACAAACATTGGCCTCAATTGCTTACCTTTTCGCTTAATGATGTATTTCATAATTGCGTCCAGTAACCGGGTGTCTGATTTAACCGATTCGGCAAACTTTTTTTCAAAAAGTTTTAATTCATTCCCAATAATGTTGTTGATAAAGTCCATTTAAAATGAAAGCAATATACCTCACTATCAAAACCGGTCAAATAAAACTTTTTAAAACTTATTTTTAAAATAACTCAATTAATTGTTGTAAAAGATTAACTTTGATGCATCAAAAGCTTCAAAATCCGTGTCTAATCCTCTGCAAAAACCGCAAGAATATTTCCCCATTGTCTGAATTAAATGACAAAAAAATTTGATTATTAGGCTGCAAGTGATATTTTTGCGTTAATATTAACAATTACGTATTTAAAAATTTTTTTAATTATTAAGTTATGGTAAGCAAAAAGTACAAATTCTACTTAGGAATATTATTTCTTTTTCTTTCTGCAAGTGTAAGTGCACAGGTTGGAGGAGCAGGAAGTGTTTATGATTCATCAGTTATTCCTGCTAAAAGAATGCCTCAGCAAAATGAATTTTGGAATAGCACCTATAACTTCCCTGCTAAGCCACGTAATATGTGGGAAGTTGGAGCATCTTTAGGGATGTTTACCATAAGTAGCGATGTTTCCGTTAGGCCATTTACATTTCCAAATTTTGAAGTACATGTTCGTAAAGCCTTTGGATATGTATTTTCATTGCGTTTGCAATACTTAAATGCAAAAGGCCAAGGGTTAAACTATGATATTGCACAAAACTTCTTAAAAAACCCGGCCTGGAACTTAAACCTGGGTTTAGGTAATCGTTATTTTGCACCAGATGCTTTAATGAATGCCTCTACTACAGGCTTAACAGTTGCATCTGATAATGACGGCCACATTGGTAATGGCAACGATGTAGTTTACTATAACTACCAAACAAGGTTGCAAGACCTGGGTTTACAAGGTATAGTAACTTTAAATAATATACGTTTTCATAAAAATAAAACCGGTATTGTTATTTATGGTGGTGGCGGTATTGGTGTTACTGCATTTGAAACTAAAATAAATGCTTTAGATGAAAATGGCAGAAATTATACACCATTATTTAATAGTGTATATGCAAAATATGGTGCCGGCTCTTACAAACAAAGGAAAGATATATTGAAAGATTTAAGAGCTGGGATGGATAAAACTTATGAAACTGTTGCCGACAATGAAAACGTACGCAGGCCAGTACTTGGTAATAAAACTTTAAAACCATCAGGAACTGTTTTAGCTGGTGTGGCCATTAAATTGGGTAAGCGAATTAACCTGGCAATTGAAGACAGGTGGACATTTGTTAAAACAGACTTACTTGATGGACAACGCTGGCAGGAACATGCCTGGGGTGATGCTTCACTAACTCGTGATTTTGATTCTTATAACTATGCTTCCATTGGTATAAATGTAAATCTTGGAGCAAAATCTGTTGAGCCACTATGGTGGGTTAATCCTTTGGATTATGCTTATGACGAGTTGAGGAACCACCGCAATGTAAAAATACCTAAGAATGAATGTAATGATGCCGATGGTGATGGAGTTTGCGATCATTTAGACAGAGAACCCAATACACCGGCTGGTTGCCCTGTGGATACACATGGTGTAACAAGAGATACAGATGGTGATGGTGTACCTGATTGTAAGGATAAACAATTAATTACACCTACAGAGTGTCAGCCTGTAGATGCTGATGGTGTAGGTAAATGCCCAGATCCAGAATGTTGCAAAAATCCTCCACCAGCACCTGTTGCATGCCCTTGCGATTACCCAAGTTTATTGTTTAAAGGGAAAACAACAGTTTTAAGTGCAGATAATAAAGCAATGCTGGCAACAGTAGCATCAAAACTTAAAGCAAATCCAAATTGTACTATTTCTATACAAGGCTATCCAGAAGCTTCAAAAGCAGCGCAGGCTAATTGCCAAAAACGTGTAGAAATGATTAAAATATACCTAATTGAAAAAGAAGGTATCAGTGCCGATAGGATTACAACCAATTGCGAAGTTGGTGGTGGCGATAAAAACACAATTGATGTTAAGTGCAGCCAATAAGCATTAACTAAATACTTTTTTACAATTGATCCCTCATTTTGAGGGATCAATTCTTTTAAACCCTTTACCAAATCATTAACTGTTGTTTTTTGGCTATTTCTTATTTTGAAGTCAAATTTGGGATATTTACCCTAATTTTGCAGTCCTTTATGAAATTTATAAAACTTATTACCTTATCGGCTATTTTACTTATTGTAGCATCATCTTGCAATAAATACAATAAAGTATTTAAAAGCAAAGACTATGAGTATAAGCTTAAAATGGCTGATGAATATTTTGGAAAAAAGAAATTTAAAGTTTCGCAGCAACTTTATGAAGAATTATTTCCGGTATTTAAAGGAACAGTAAAATTTGAAGAACTTTATTATAAGGATGCTTATTGTTTTTACTATATGAAACAATATGCCGATGCAGAAAATTTGTTTAAAGGTTTTCTGGAGGTTTTTCCTAATAGCACAAAGGCCGAAGAAGTAGATTATATGCGATCGTATTGTTTTTATATGCAGTCTCCCAAATTAGAGTTGGAACAGGTAAATACAATAAAAGCAATGGGTATGATGCAAACCTTCATCAATACCCATCCAAATTCTGAAAGAAATAAAGAAGCATCGGATATTATAGACAAATGCAGGGCAAAATTAGAGCAGAAAGAATTTAGGGCGGCAGAGCTGTATTACAATATGGGACAATATAGGGCATCAGCATTAGCATTTACCAATTTAACTAATAACTACCCTGAATCTGCAAAAGGGGAAGTATATAAATTAAAGATTGTAAAGTCGTATTACAAATTTGCAAAACAAAGCATACTGGATAAGCAAATTGAAAGATTT
>DAOLYC010000234.1:0-4408 GCA_035425605.1 Ferruginibacter sp. | reverse complement strand
AGTGAGATTGCAGGCGTTCATTAAAATTTTGCCAGTTTCTTGTTTGTTTAGGACTCCAATCAACCTCTGCAAGTGCAAGCATACGAGGTAACAGCATGTATTCAACATGCTCCGGTTTAGTGATGAACTCTGCCCAAATATTTGCCTGTGCACCTAAAACATATTTAGCCTGTGCGGCATCTAATTCTTTTGGTATTGGTTCATAATCATAAACTTTTTTTAAGGTGTTCATTCCACCAATTGCCAGTGGTTCACCATCGGGGCCAGCCTGGTAATGATCAAAATATAGTGGTGAGCCGGGAGTCATTACAACTGCATGCCCCATCTTAGCGGCTTGAATGCCACCGGCCTCTCCACGCCAGCTCATAACGGTGGCTTCGGGAGCAAGCCCGCCTTCCAGTATCTCATCCCAGCCAATCATTTTCCTTCCTTTGCTTACAATAAATTTTTCAATACGTTTTACAAAATAACTCTGTAGTTCATCTTCATCTTTTAAACCCTGTGCTTTTATTCTTGCCTGGCATCGGGGGCATTTTTTCCAGGGATCTTTATCTACTTCATCGCCGCCAATATGTATATATTTTGATGGAAATAAATCAATGACTTCAGTAAGTACATCTTGTAAAAACAAAAACACACTATCGTTTCCTGCACAATAATTTGATGCCATGTTTGTGTAATTGCCTCCGGTTAATGGTAATTGTGATTGTTGTGTGCAACATAATGCAGGATAAGCTGCAATGGCAGATGCAACATGACCCGGCATTTCAATTTCGGGTACAATTGTTACATTACGCTCTGAAGCGTATTTTATAATATCTTTTATTTGTTCCTGTGTATAGTATCCACCATAGGTTGCTGCTTCATCTTTTTTTGCCTGTGGCCTGTCGCCCCAAATTTTATCCGTTTCATCAACCCGCCATGCACCTACTTTTGTAAGCAATGGATATTTTTTTATTTCTATCCGCCATCCCTGGTCATCAACCAAATGCCAATGAAATGTATTCATCTTGTATGATGCCAGCAAGTTGATATACTCTTTTACAAACTGTGGTCCAAAGAAATGACGGCTTACATCCAGGTGCATACCCCGCCATTTAAAACGGGGATAATCTTTTATATCCATACATGGAATTGCTAATGCAGCATTCGTTCGAATGGCAGGCAATATTTGAAATAAAGATTGCATGGCATAAATGATGCCTGCTTTTTTGTTAGCAGAAATTTGAACAGTTACAGGTGTAACAGAAAGAATATATCCTTCATCACCCAGTTCTGTATTGCTTATAAACCTTAGCTCAATAGTTTTGTTTTTTGCAACATGCAATGGTAATGCAATGCCGCTTATGTTATTTATGGCCGATAAAAAAAATGCTGCTGCTTCATGTAAAGCCTTATCATTTTTATCAAACCTAATTGCCGTATTGTTATCTATAATAAATGTACCGGCTGTAAATTGAAGGCTTACGGGCTGTGGTATAATTACAGATTTTTGTGCTTTAAGAAAAATCGGTACTAACAAAAGCATTGCTATTATCGCAACGTTACATTTCATTCAGATTTAATTAATTGGTTAAAAAATATTTTGTTTTAACAGGAAAGGCATTTGTTTCCAGTAAATCAAAAATCAACAACTTATTGGTACCTGTTTTTAACCAGGAAGCAGGACAGTATAATCTTTTTTGCGGGCCTATGTTCCAATATCGGCCAAGGTTATGGCCATTAATATAAACATAACCTTTAAAATAACTACCCAGGTCGAAATAGGTGTCGGCAATCTCCGACACCTCAAAGCTTCCTTCATAAAAAGTACAGGGTTTATTTTCATTACTTTGTTCAGGAACAGGCCTTGCGCTTGCAATAAATTTTTCGTCCATAGGGAATAAAGTAGTTTCCCAATCCATAAGTGTCATTCCGTTTAATGTAACCCTGTCGGTGATACCTTTACGGTCAATCATAAATTGTGCAAAGTTGATATGCCCCATACCTTCCACCAGAATTTCCAGTTCAGGAACGGGTACATCCGTTTTTGGGAGGTTCACTTCCCAATTACCTCCATCACGATAAACGGTGTCAATAAATTTTCCGTTAAGAAATACCAATGCATAATCATGCGGTTCCCAAATTTTTAATTTACCGCTTTTATGGCCTATTAATTTTGTTTTGTACAAAATCAATCCCTGGTTTTGCCCATACATTTCCATTGGTTTTGGTTGCGGCGATTTAAAGGTTGGCAAATTATAATCCCAAAGGCTATAAACTTTTTTCATTTCAATTGCCGGATACTGTATTGAATTGATAGGTTGGGGAACATCAGGCAATTTATAATCTACATATTGTTGTATCAACTGGCGCAACATATAATACTTAGGTGTTGCACTACCCTGGTCGTTAATGGGTGCATCATAATCATAACTCGTTATATCGGGTTGATACGAAGTTGGCGAAGAAGCATTGGCTCCTGCAGTAAAGCCAAAATTTGTTCCGCCATGTATCACATAAAAGTTAAACGATTTTTTATTCTTCAATAAATATTCCACTTCCCTCTTCAGTCCCAAGGTATCGGGCCTCTGCCATTTTTCGCCCCAATGTGTTAACCATCCCGGGTATGTTTCGCCACTAAACGACGGTACATTGGGATTGTGTTGTGTTGCTTTTGCAAAGTCGGCAGAATCGCTACCGCTATCTAAACCAATAGCAGCGCCATCAATATTGCCGGCTTCCAACATATAAGCTGTAGGGCCGTCAGATGTATAAAACGGAACATTGATACCATGTTTTATCCAGGTATTCCTTAAAGTTTCCATGTAAGTTTTATCATTACCATAACTACCATATTCATTTTCTACCTGCACCATTAAAATAGGACCAGCTTTTGTGCATTGCAGAGATACAACCTGTTTAGCCAGCTTTTTTATATACCTGTTTGCTGCTTTCATATATCTTGGGTCCATGCAGCGAATTTTAATATCAGGAATTTTAAGCAGATAAGATGGCAATCCGCCAAAATCCCACTCAGCACATACATACGGCCCCGGGCGAAGTATTACCCACATGTTTTCTTCCTGGCAGGTTCGAATAAATTTAGCTATATCCCTATTTTCGGTTTTAAAATCAAAAACGCCTTCAGATGTTTCATGGTAATTCCAAAATATATAAACCGCAATGCTGTTACATCCCATAGCTTTTGCCATTTGAATGCGGTGCCGCCAATATTCCTGCGGAATACGGGCAGGGTGCATTTCGCCGCTGATGATTTGAAAAGGTTTACCATCCAGCAAAAATTCTGTTTTACCTAATGCAAAACTATGTTTGCTTTTCTGCGCCATTATGCTCCCACTTACAAAACAAAGCAGTAACGTAAGAAGTAATATTTTTCTCATCTTTTAATTTTGATTTTTATTGTTAAAAATTCAATTAATTATTATTTCCATTTTATTACAGTAAACACAATTTGTGAGTATCCATCTCTTTCATATAAAACACCTATTTTATTTTTTGATATTTTTACCAGGTCTGAATAGGCCGTAAAATCATTTCTTATATTGTCTTCACTTTTATCAACCAAAATATTTTTACTCCAGGTTAATCCATCGTTGTAACTTATACGTAACGTAAGGTTGTCTCTGCGTTTTGTATCAGCAGCATTGCAAAAAGCTATTATTGATTTTTCTTTTTTTGTACCGATGGTTAATATGCTACCCTGGTTTACCGGATCTATCAATGTTTTATCAAAATAAGTGGTATCCCAGTTTTGGCCGCCATTACTGCTTATTGAAATGATTCTTGCTTTTACATCGCCTTTTTGATTTCGGCTGTTCATCATTAATTTGCCGTTACTTATTTCTGTTGCCATCGATTCGTTTCCTCCCGGTAAATTTACAGTTTCCCCAAGATGAAAAGTTTTTCCATGATCATCGGTATAAAAGCCATGAGCTTTGTAATCCATAAACTGTGGTTGCGGATTACCAGCAGAATGATTGGCGGCTACAAATATTCTTCCTTTATATTTTCCCGATATGAATTGCATAGCATGGCCAGGAGTATTGGCATAACTGCGCCAGTCTTCTGTAAAATTATACGCTGCATTTACTTGTGGCTGCTTAGGCCTGTGTGTTTGTTTGGAGATGTTAACCGGTTGGCTCCATGTAAGCCCACCATTTGTTGAAGTTTTATACCACACTTCCCTAAGGCCTTTACCTTTTCTTACTTCGCCTTCGTGATTATTGCCCGTATTATAAAATAAAAAAATGCGCCCATTGGGGTAAGCTGTATCATTAAGATCAACCACCGGAGCCGGGTTACCGGCTTGTAAAGAATCGGTATCAACCACGGTTTGCAAAGCGCCCCATGTTTTGCCTTTATCGTTGCTTATTTTCATTACTATGTTTATATCGCCAAAATCGCC
>DAOLYC010000233.1:0-4451 GCA_035425605.1 Ferruginibacter sp. | reverse complement strand
GCGTTATCACCCAATTCCAGTATGAGGCTGTAAGAAACTTTAACCAATAATTTTTGCCCAGCTTTTTGGATAATGTAAACAATGTCTGCAGCACTAAAGCAAAGTGTTGTAAAGAGATTTGAATGAAGCGTAATTATTATTGCAGTATTATTTGCCTGCTGCTGACAAACTGATAATACAATTTTGCAAACCTCTTCTCTTCCTTTAATATAGTCAAGAATGTCAAAGCACAACAGCGGCATGATGTTGTTATCTATCTTCATATTCATAATTTATTTGTGTAGCCTTTGTCTATACTAAACACTTTATGTTGTTTATTATCAGCACTGGATTTTCTGTATTTACCAAACGGCAATTTTGCCAGGGCAATAAAGTTGCCCGTATCCTCTTTAGCCATGTGAGAATCTACACCAAAGAGCAATTTATCAGCAGGCAGTTTTTTAAATGTGCCAAACAACCTGTCCCAAATACTTAATACATCGCCATAATTACAATCGGTATAAGGCTGCTTATAATGATGATGTACCTGGTGCAGATTGGGGGTAATAAAAACTAACCCTATTATTTTATCGGCTTTTTCTGGCAAACGGTAATTCATGTGGGCAAACAGTGTTGTGAATGCCTGAATAATTTGCCGCAACATTAATATCCAGAATGCAGTACCGCTAATGAATACCCACAATAGTGTAAAAGAGAGGCGTATAATATTTTCACCGGGATGCTCTCTTAAGGTTGTGGAAACATCAACAGCCGGATCACTATGGTGTACAATATGAAACATCCATAACCGCTTTACTTTGTGCATGATGATATGGTAAACATATTCACCAAAGTCGAGAAATATAAAACTTACTACAAACAACAACAGTTGACTTTTACCCAACGATAAATGAAATAAAAAGCCAAATTGATGCTGGGTAGTCCATCCAATAATTTTTACAAAAGCCAAGCCCAGCAGCAACTGCCCCGGAATACTGGTAAGTATAAAAGGGGCATTTATAAAAGCATGTCTCCATTTTTTATAGTTAACTAATATGCCTGCAATATTTTCAATATTCCAGCTTATAATAAAAAGTCCGATAAAAAGCCATAGTTGCAATTGGTGCCCGTAACGGGATAAACATTCCTGTATCATATTCATTGTTTATTGCACTTTTTTAAAACACATATTTTGCCCTAAAAATTCTACATGCCAGTACCCCCTTACTTTTAAACACCCATCGGCTGTAAGCCATGCCTTGGCATTCCATTGCTTACCGGTGCTGGCGTCATAAATCTGGCCGCCCTGCCACTCATCGTCATCAGCATTGTACACAAGCCCTTGCATAACCTGCAGCCCAATAATTTTACGGGTACGCAAGATTTTATCTGGGTTCTTCGTATCGCACCGTTCTGCCATTGGCCTGCTTTTGTCATCACTGTCATCAAACCAAACAATTTTTGCCCGATACTCATTGCCGGTTTTAAATACTTCCACTTCCAGATTATTATCTTCTGAAGCCATCCAGTGTCCTAATATCTTTTCGGCATTAACTGTACTTGCATTCTTAAAAGAAAAAATGGGTAGCAGTAAAATAGCCAGCAATATCTTTTTCATTTGTTAAGGTTTAGTGGTTAAAAGGCAAGCGTTAAACCAACATAAACACCATCTCTTTTTGCATAAGGGTTGTTGAGGTAATTCAATCTTCTGTAATATTCAATTGACAATACATGAAAAATGTTTTCAATTCCCACACTGGCTTCCATAAATGGCACTTTACCTACCTGGTTAAAATTTGATGTTTTATTGTAATCAATATTCGCCTGGCTCATGCTGCCCCAATAAGAATTAAAAGAAAACCGCTCCCGCCATCCCCATTTTTGCAATAGTGGAATTTTATCGAATAGCGCACCACCCAGATAAAACCTGGTGTGTAGGCTGATGTACTTATCTGTTGCAAACTCATAAGGTGCCATGGTATTAAACTGATATTTACTAGCTACATAATATTCATTTCCTGCTGGCACATTCAGCAGCAAATAAGGGATAGTGCCAAATACTGCACCAGCTTCCAGTTTATAGTACAGCATCATTTTGGGGGGTAAGCGCAACCGTTGTGATATACCCACGTTTACTTTGTGGAAATTAAATTGAGCTTTGCCCTGTTCAAATCCATAGGTGTAATTGGCAGTAAGTACCGGTGAAAATGTACCCAGCTTTATATTATCGTAGTTAAGTATGGTAGTTCTTTCCTTATGAGCATACCGTATGCCGATGGATGCTTCTGCAACGGGTAGCCTCCTGGAGAATACGCTATCATAGGGCTTGTCTAATGCCGGGTTAATTGGCCGGTACTTAAAATCGAAAACAGGGTTTAATTCTTTATAACTTAACGAAGCTTTTGCAGTAAAGTCTGGTGAAAGATATTGCTCATGTTTTATCATGGCCTGTTTTGTATAAGTTCTTGTAAAGGGGATATTTTTTCTCAGTAGCGAATTGATAATATTATCCTTATCCAGTTCATCATCCTGGTCAATAATAAAATCATAGTCGCTGCCATAACTAATGGTTGTTTTTGTCCACCGGGCTGCGTTCCACACATATTTTAACCCCAGCATGCCTTTTAATTTTTGGTCTTTTGTGCCATAAGCGCCGTAGCCAAATACGTTTAATTTTTTACTGATGCCTGGCATCGTCCAAAAGCCAAGTCGAAAGCGCCAGCCCTCAATATTATTGCTGCTTATAAATGAGGAGTACGGGCCAATACGCAACTGCTTTCCAAAATCCCAATAACCCGTGCCTGCAAAGGCCACCAATTTTATATCTCTTTGAAAACGGTTGTTTTGTTTTAATGAATCCACCATTTTATAAATATTTTTTTCATGTATGGTGAGAGAGTCTGAACGATTTTGTTGCCAAAAACTTTCTGACTTTTCCCAGTTGGTGGTTTGTTCTTTTCTGATGAGATTGGCAATTACGGCTGTAGGCTCGCCGGTGTTTAATTTAATTTTATCAGCAACCGTAGTATTTTTTATAGTAAACTTCATACTGTTTTTAGTTTCTGGCGCTGGTAAACCCAACAGTGCAAGGCCACTTTCAAACTTTACTTCTGATGAATATTTATACGGCATATATGCTGTTTTGTCTGCTACACTGTCGTACACTAATTTGTAATCCTGGTAATAACTTATATCGTTTACAAAATTGAGATTAGCTGTTTTGCTTAAGTGCATGTTAACTGTTGTAACAGCCAGTGTTCGTGTATTAATCCAAAGGCTGCCGCTGAAAGCCTTTTCGTAACTACGTTGTGGTGTAAAGCGGATTTGCTGCAGGGTATCACCATCTTCATTCATCGTATTGCCTTCAAAAAAATTATAGTAACTGAATGCGTTGCTGTTAAGTGGGCTAACATAAGTCTGGTCAAAAATGGGTACCCAGTCATCATATACATTAAAGTTGAAATAAAATTTATCCAGCTTACTCAATAAGTCGTCTGTTTTAAGCCCAAGGTTTTTCTTGGCTATAATATTTTCTCTGTCAATATTCGGCGAAACAGAATGGTAACTGTTAGCCAGCCTTTCTGCAAAATATACCGGTAACTCTTTATCATTTTTAGCGGTTGTATCAAAGCTGTTATAAGTTTGAAGCATTAAACTTTTTAAACCGCTGCCTTTTGCCTTTTCAAAATCTATATTATCAATGTCCAGTTCGGTACGGGTGTAGCGCTGATAACTGTAACTGCGGAACCGGGATGGATTATTATTAGCTTTATGGTCAATTACTTTTTGCATAAATGATTTACCCGGTTTTTTTGTTGTAGCAATTACTACTTCCTGTAGAGCATTCGATTTACTTTTCATAACAGCAGCCAGGTTTGTAGTATGCCCTTTTTGCAAACCAATTGTGTACGTATCAAAACCCACACAGGTAATTTCTACACTATCACTCCACTCTGTTACATGCAACCTGAATGAGCCATCAATTTTAGACATGGTGCTGCTGTTTACTCCTTTTAAATGTACCGTTGCGTTAGCAATTGGTTTGTTGCAGCCTTGCTCTGTAACCTTGCCCGAAATAATATAGCCATCTTGTGCATTTGCATTATTAACAGAAAACACCAATGATAAAATCAGGCAAGTTGTTACTACTATTTTGTTCATAAAATATATTTGAAGCTGGTAAATATTATCGTTGAAAAAGAATAATAAAGCCTGCTCTTTTATGTAAGAGTAGTAGGAATAATAAAAATGGTTGGGTTAAAACCGTTAAATCAGAAAATCATTTTCTGAAAAGGTTAAAAAAATACTATTTCTGCAAATCATTTCAATTCTACAGTATTTCTACAGTTTCAGCCACAACATTTGTGTATTGACTGAATTTTTCTCCCTTACTAAAAAAAATATTTTGCATCAACCCAACCATTTTTAATGGCTTATACCACTATACATATAAACCAAACTGATTTATTGGA
>DAOLYC010000232.1:0-4464 GCA_035425605.1 Ferruginibacter sp. | reverse complement strand
AATGGAATAAGGCAAAACACCTGAGCGCTAAAGCAAACGCATCGCAATACAATGCAGTATATTGGATTTCGCCGGATTTAAATACATTATTATTAAAAGGAGCATTTATTGATGGCCAATATTTAGGAATGGGCCTAAGCATGATGCATAAAAGAAAAGACAATAGCTGGACAAACGCCGAGATGCTAAAAATCAGGAACCTCAATAAGTTTAGCGCCACTCCTCAGTTTGGCGCAAGTATGGGGCATAATGGTAAAGTGCTATTGTTTTACATGACTGATAAAAAAGGAAGTTTTGATAACGATATTTATTTTTCATTTTTAGAAGGCAATGATATATGGACAGCGCCAAAAAGCCTGGGTAAAAAGATAAACCTGCCAGATTATAATGAGATGAGCCCGTTTATTGCTGCCGATGGGGTAACCCTTTATTTTGCAAGCGACAGGCCCGGAGGCATTGGCGAAATGGATATCTGGATGAGTAAGCGGCTTGATGACAGCTGGACAAAATGGAGCGACCCGGTGAATGTGGGCAAACCTATCAATACCGAAGGTTCCGAAGCTTTTTTTACATTGGATGCAGGAGGCGAATATGCTTACTTAACATCAAGCGATGGAGCTTTTGGCGCCAGCGATATTGTGCGTATAAAACTTCTGGAGAAAGTAATGCCAAACCCTGTTGTACTGGTAAGTGGTAATGTGTACAATGCAAAAACAAAAGAGCCATTATCTGCTTCACTGGTATATCAAACATTGCCCGATGGTAATGAAGCAGGAACTGGCCTTTCGAGCCCGGTTGATGGATCTTTTAAAATAGTTTTGCCCTACGATAAAAATTATAGCATTAGGGCATCGGCAGATAAATTTTTTGCCATTTCAGAAAACCTAAATTTAGATTCGCTGATAAAAGCCGGTTACAAAGAAATTCATAAAGACCTGTATTTAGCGCCTATTGAGATAGGCCAGGTATTTAGGTTAAACAATGTTTTCTTCGATTTTGATAAATTTAATTTACGGCCAGAATCATTTGTTGAACTTGACAGGGTGGTTAATTTCCTGAATGAATATCCAAACATTGAAATTGAAATGAGTGCACATACCGATAGCAAAGGTTCCGATGAATATAATATGACATTGAGTGATAACCGGGCCAGATCGGTAATGGAATATATTTTATCAAAAGGTATTGCCGCATCAAGGATTGTATCGCATGGCTATGGCGAAACCAAACCGGTAGCGCCAAATGCAAACCCCGATGGATCCGATAATCCCGATGGACGGCAACAAAACAGGAGGGTTGAGTTTACAATTTTGAAAAATTAAAAGTTCAAAGTAAATCATGTAAAATAGCCAAGCCCGATAAGTTCCGTATTTTTACTTTTTACATTTTAATTTTTATGATTTCTCTTATTGTAGCCGCAGCCGAAAATAATGCCATTGGTAAAAACAACCAGTTACTTTGGCGTTTACCCAACGACCTTAAATTTTTTAAAAATACCACCTGGGGTATGCCCGTCATCATGGGTCGTAAAACTTATGAATCGGTTAATAAGCCCTTGCCCGGCAGGATTAATATCGTTATTACAAGGCAAATTGGCTGGGCCGCCGAGGGTGTGATAGTTGCAATAGATTTACAAGATGCTTTTAAAAAAGCAGCCGAAACAAATTGTAAGGAATTATTTGTAATTGGCGGTGGCGAAATATATAAGCAGGCAATTGATGTAGCTGATAAAATATATTTAACAAGAGTGCATACTACAATTGATGCAGATACTTTTTTTCCGGCCATTGATGAAAGTAGATGGCAGTTAGTAACTAACCATGATTTTAAGGCGGATGAAAAACACAAGTATGCTTATTCATTCCAGGTATGGACTACAAAATAATTTTTAATTGTTCAGCAAATTTCAATTAGCAAAAAAATATTTACAATATTGGTTCACCGCATCCAACGGAAAAGGCCATGGCACTCATTCTCCATTTGTTTTTGATTTTATTAAAAATGTGTTGAACGATAAATCGATTTATCCTGTTTATCAAAACATAGAACAACAACGAAAAAAATTACTTCTTAATTCGACCCTTATTGAAGTGGAAGATTTTGGTGCAGGCTCCTCTGTAATAAAAACCAATCAGCGCATTGTAAAAGATATTGCAGCTTCATCACTAAAAGCCAAAAAGTATGCACAGCTTTTATATAGGATGGTAAAATATTACAATCCCCAAACAATTGTAGAACTGGGCACTTCATTTGGAATTACCAGCGCCTACCTGGCAATGGCAAATACACAAGCTGTTGTATATACCTGCGAAGGCTCATCAGCTATTGCATCTATAGCAAAACAAAATTTTGAAAACCTGCATTTAAAAAACATACAAATAACAGAAGGTAATTTTGAAAAAACAGTAACCCCACTTTTATCTACAATAAGAGAAATACATTTTTCTTTTATTGATGGAAATCATCGAAAACTACCTACGCTGCACTATTTTTCGGAGTTATTAAAATACTCAACTTTAAACTCCATTTTTATATTTGATGATATACACTGGAGCCACGAAATGGAAGCAGCCTGGCAGGAAATAAAACAACATGCTTCCGTTACTTTAACCATCGATTTGTTTTTTATGGGGATTGTTTTTATTAATCCCGATTTTAAAACTAAACAACATTTTACTATAAGGTTTTAATTTTTCCTATCTTAGTTGCAATAATTGCATTATGATAATTGGTGTTTTAAAAGAACCATCTCCCGAAACAAGGGTATCCTTACTTCCTGAACATATCAGCATCTTAAAAAAATGGCATGTTGAAGTTTATATAGAAACCGGCGCCGGTGAACTGGCATTTGCCCATGATGAAAAATATACTGAAGCCGGAGGAATTATAACATCACGAAACGAAGTAATTAATAAAAGTGATATTGTATTATTGATAAATACTACACAACAATCAGATCTGATTAATTTAAAAACAAAAATTCTTCTTGGCGTTTATCAACCTTTATACAATTTAGATTTGATAAAAGCATTTGCTGAAAACGGAATAACTGTTTTTAGCATGGATATGCTGCCACGTACCACCCGGGCACAAAGTATGGATATTTTAAGCAGCCAGGCAAATATTGCGGGATATAAAGCAGTATTAACGGCTGCTAATTTGTTTCCAAAATATTTTCCCATGTTTATGACTGCAGCCGGAAGCATACCGCCTGCAAAATTGTTGATACTGGGCGCTGGTGTTGCCGGGTTGCAGGCAATTGCAACTGGTAGAAGGCTAGGCGCTGTGGTAGAAGTTTTTGATACACGCCCTGCAGTAAAAGAAGAGGTGATGAGCCTGGGCGCAAAATTTATTGAAGTGGATGGCGCAGCCGATGCCAGCAAAGCAGGTGGTTATGCAGTTGAACAAAGCGAAGATTTTCAACAACGGCAAAAAGCAAAGATAGCAGAGCGTATTGCACAAGCCGATATTGTTATAACCACGGCACAAATACCAGGAAAAAAAGCTCCTATATTAATTTCAACATCCATGATTGATGCCATGAAAAACGGTTCGGTAATTATTGACCTGGCCGCTGCAACAGGAGGCAATACTGAACTTACAAAAAACAATGAAACGGTAATGTATAATGGAGTAAGTATTGTTGGTAACTCAGGTTTAGCAGCCACTATGCCAAGCGATGCCAGTAAATTGTATGGAAAAAATATACTGAATTTTTTGCAGTTGATGATAAATAAAGAAGGTGTTTTCAACTTAAATTTTGAAGATGACCTGGTATTAGGAACTTGTGTGGTGCATGAAGGTGAAATAAAAAATGACCGTATTAAAAATCTTATTAAATAATTTTTATGGAAAATATTTTAAACTGGATTTCAACCAATCAACAAATTATATATATCGTTATACTGATGATATTTGTTGGTATTGAAGTAATAGGCAGGGTGCCAAGTGTATTACACACTCCATTAATGAGTGGCGCAAATGCTATACATGGTGTGGTTATCATAGGTGCCATAATTGTTATGGGCAAGGCCGAGGCTGATAATTATCTTGCTTTGATATTAGGTTTTTTAGCAGTGATAGTAGGTACATTAAATGTGGTAGGCGGTTTTGTAGTTACCGACAGGATGCTGGAAATGTTCAAGAAAAAGAAGGGATAAATTTTTGTTATTAGAATTTAACTTATGGAATTTAATATACTTACACTTTGTTATTTAGTTGCTTCGGTAACATTTATACTTGGGCTTAAGATGCTTTCTAATCCTGCAACAGCACGCAGGGGAAATCTTATTGCTGCAGCAGGGATGACTATTGCCATTGTAGGTACAATCTTTTTGTACCAAAGCGAAGGATATAAATTACATAATTACGAATGGATATTTGGCGGTTTGCTTATTGGCGGAATTATAGGTACACTTGCGGCAAAAAAAGTTAAAATGACCGCCATGCCCGAAATGGTGAGCA
>DAOLYC010000231.1:0-4488 GCA_035425605.1 Ferruginibacter sp. | reverse complement strand
AAAATATGGTATAACCAAATTTGGTTGGGAGCGTTTTGTTAATGGCTTTCTCGATCTGGCATCTATCATGTTTGTAGGCAAATTTGGTAAACGTCCCATGCATTTTTTTGGTTTATGGGGAACCTTATCCTTTTTCTTTGGATTTGTAACTTTTTTATATCTCACCATATCAAAATTCTTTTTCGATCAAACCGGTATGACACAAAGGCCATTGTTTTTCTTTGCTATACTAACTATGATCATTGGTACACAATTATTTCTTGCCGGCTTTATCGGCGAACTAATATCCCGTAACTCAACCGAAAGAAATAATTATCTGATAGAAACAAAAACAGGTTTAAATTAATTATATGGCAACTTCCGGTACCTCCTTTACCGGAGTAGGAGGTAAACAAATTTTAATCATTGGATCAGCTCACCCATTACGGGGCGGAGGAATAGCCACTTTCAACGAAAGGCTTGCCAGGCAATTTATTTCCGAAGGTTTTAATACAAAAATTTATTCTTTTACACTGCAATATCCGGGGTTTTTATTTCCGGGAAAATCTCAATTTACAAATGAACCTGCACCACAGGGTTTAAAAATAAATTCCAGCATCAATTCTATAAATCCTTTTAACTGGTTAAAAGTAGGCCGGGAAATAAAAAAAATAAAACCCGATATTGTTGTTGTAAGATATTGGATACCTTTTATGGGGCCATGTTTAGGTACCATCTTACGTATCATTAAAAAAAACAAGCATACTAAAATCATCTGCATTGCAGATAATATAATCCCTCATGAAAAACGTATTGGAGATAAATCTTTTACACGGTATTTTATTAAGTCGGTTGATGCTTTTATAATAATGAGTAAACAGGTAATGAACGACCTTCAATCATTTGCTGTTACAAAAAAAGCTATTTTACTCCCCCACCCTTTATATGATAATTTTGGCGATAAGATAAGTAAAGAAGAAGCAAGAAAAATTTTAGGGGTAGATAAACATGAATCAATAATCTTATTCTTTGGGTTTATACGAAAATACAAAGGCTTGGATATTTTGATTGATGCCATGAAAATATTAAGTAAAAACCCTAAAACTGCAAACATCAAATTACTGATTGCAGGTGAGTTTTATGATAACAGGACAACTTATGATGAGCAAATAATTAAAACAGGTATTGGAGATCAACTCATCATGCACACCAACTTTATTAAAGACAACGAAGTAAAATATTATGTATGTGCTGCAGATGTGGTGGTGCAACCATACCGTAATGCTACACAAAGTGGTGTTACTCCTTTAGCATATCATTTTGAAGTACCCATGATAGTTACTGCTGTTGGTGGCTTACCTGCCATGGTACCCGATGGAAAAGCCGGACTGGTAGCAGAACCCAACGCCCTTTCCATTGCAGAAAAAATAAATGAATATTTTCAAAAAGGTGAAAATTATTTTCTTCCATACCTGCTTGAAGAAAAGAAAAAATTAAGCTGGGCCAGAATGACAGAAAGCATTCTTGAACTGGCAAATAACAATTAAATTGCACTGCTGCTTTAAAAAATAATTATGATATACAGGAGCAAAGCCCCTTTAAGAATTGGATTAGCAGGTGGTGGAACGGATGTTAGTCCGTATAGCGACCAGTTTGGCGGCGCTATTTTAAATGCAACCATCTCATTATCGGCTTATGCCAGCATAGTACCTTTATCAGAAAATAAAATAATTGTTGAAGCCCTTGACAGGGACGAAATGCAAGAATTCGATAAGCAGCCGCTTTTGCCTGTAGATGGAACATTGGATTTGCTAAAAGCTGTTTACAATCGGGTTCAAAAAGATCATTCGTTTTCCATACCTGGTTTCAAACTATCAACTTTTGTTGATGCACCTGCAGGATCTGGACTTGGTACTTCATCTACACTGGTGGTTGCAGTACTGGGGGCATTTAAAGAAATGCTAAACCTTCCGCTTGATGAATATAAAATTGCCAGGTATGCTTATGATATTGAGCGAAACGACCTGATGCTTGCTGGGGGCAAACAAGACCAATATGCTGCAACATTTGGTGGAGTTAATTATATGGAATTTAATACAGATAACAATGTTATTGTAAATCAACTTCGGATAAAACCAGAATATTTGCACGAGCTTGAAAATAATCTTGTGCTTTATTTTACAAGCACATCAAGAGAAAGTGCATCAATTATAAATGAACAGGTAAAAAATGTTAATAGCAAAAATGAAACAAGTATAGAAGCCATGCACCAGTTGAAAGAGCAGGCAAAATTAATGAAAGATGCTTTTTTACAAGGCAACTTGCATGAAATTGGCTTATTGCTTGATTTTGGTTTTGAACAGAAACGAAAAATGGCTGCAAACATTAGCAATCATAAAATTGATGAAGTATATGAAGCAGCTAAAAAGGCTGGTGCAACTGGCGGAAAGATAAGCGGCGCCGGCGGTGGAGGCTTTATGATTTTTTACTGCCCCGGCAATACCAGGTATAAAGTGATAAAAACTTTAAATACTTTTGGAGGTGCAGTAAGGGATTATTCATTCACTAAATACGGGTTAACCACCTGGAGTATCTAAACAAATTGGTATGGAACAAATAAAAGGCATTATACAATCTTCAATTAAAGTAAAACAGGATGTTTTACAAAATGAAGTATTATTGAATACACTTTATGCATGTATAGCAGTTATAGTAAAAGCATTTAAAGATGGTAATAAAGTATTGTTTTGTGGCAATGGAGGCAGCGCTGCAGATGCCCAGCACCTTGCTGCCGAATTCAGTGGCAGATTTTATACCGATAGGGATGCCTTGCCTTCTGAAGCGCTGCATTGCAACAGTTCATATATGACTGCAGTGGCAAACGATTACAGCTATGATGTTATTTATTCAAGATTGATAAAAGGAATTGGTAATAAAGGCGATGTATTGGTGGGTTTAAGCACATCGGGCAATAGCAAAAATATATATAATGCATTTGAAGTAGCAAAAGAAAAAGGTATGATAACAATTGCATTTACAGGGGCTACCGGTGGAACATTAAAAGCACTTTCTGACTATTTAATAAATGTACCATCAACAGATACTCCCCGTATCCAGGAAAGCCATATTCTTTTAGGTCATATAATTTGTCAGCTGGTTGAGGCTGAATATTTCGTATGATTAAAGAAGCCGTCATATTAGCCGGAGGCCTTGGTACTAGATTAAGACCTGTGGTTAGTGATGTACCAAAATGTATGGCACTTGTTGCAGGTAAACCCTTTTTATCTTTTATTATTGAATATTTATTAAAACAAGGTGTAACAAAGTTCATATATGCAATAGGTTACAAAGGAGAATTAATAAGAGATTATATTACTAATCAATATCCAACTTTAAATAACCATTTTTCGTATGAAGCAGAACCAATGGGAACCGGAGGTGCAATTAAATTAGCCTGTAAAAGCAGCACAGAAGAAAATATTCTTATACTTAATGGCGACACTATTTTTAAAATTAACATTGATGAGCTTACTGCTTTTCATGTTAAAAATAATGCTTCCTGTACCCTATGCCTAAAACCCATGCAAGATATCAACCGGTATGGCGTAGTTGAACTTGGCCCCAAAAACCGTATCATAAACTTTAAAGAAAAAAAATCATACAAAGAAGGATTGATAAATGGCGGTGTTTATGCTTTAAACAAGAATAAATTCTTACAGAAAAGTCTTCCGGATAAATTCTCATTTGAAAATGATTTCCTGCAAACACATTTTAAAAAAGAAAAAATGTTTGCGGTAATCCAGGATAAATATTTTATTGATATTGGTATCCCCGAAGATTATGAAAGGGCTCAAAATGAATTAAGAAATGGCTATAATAATTTAAGTTATGATTGATTTAAAGGATATTGACCATACATGGACACTTTTTCTCGACCGTGACGGTGTTATTAACAACGAAAAGATTGATGATTATATCCATAACTGGAAAGAATTTAGCTTTACCACAGGAACAAAAGAGGCCATTGCTGTATTTGCAAATATTTTCAAATACATTATAGTAATTACCAATCAACGAGGCATTGGTAGAGGTGTAACTCTTGAAATGGATGTTGTACACATACATAAAAATATGGTTCGTGAAATTAAACAAGCAGGTGGCCGAATAGATGCGGTGTATTATTGTGCGGATGTTGACAATGCAAGCCCTAATAGAAAACCCAATATAGGTATGGGTTTGAAAGCTGTAAAAGATTTTCAGGATATTGACCTGTCTAAAGCAATAATGATAGGGAATACAGGTAGTGATATGCAGTTTGGTCGTAACCTGGGTGTAAAAACTATTTTCCTTCCTACAACCAGGCCGATTGAAGAAATGGCTATAGAAAACATTGACATGGTTTGCAATTCGTTGATTGATTTTGCAACCCAATTACTTAAATCCAGGTTCAAATAATCTTCACCCCTTATAACCAAAGCTATTTATCAAACTTTACATAATATAAGCTTT
>DAOLYC010000230.1:0-4501 GCA_035425605.1 Ferruginibacter sp. | reverse complement strand
ACAATACAACCTATAATTGAACCTGTTGAAACATCAGTTGTAAAAAATGAAAAAACAACTCAGGAATCAACTCAAATGAATGAAACAACAAACTACCTTACCACCAATGGTTGGAAGATGGATGAAAGCAGGGTTATAGAAGGGAACAATATGAAGTATTATAAAAGAGGCGGTACCGATAATACCATTGATTTTGATAATGATATTTATAAGTTTGATACAGATAATTCCGGCATTTATTTTTTTAATGGACAGCAATATAAATTCAACTGGAAATTTTTGAATGCAGAAAAAACAAAAATGGAAATGGTTATACAATATCCAACTCCATTAATTGTAAACCTGGAGAATATTATGGTAACAGCCAATACATTTAAATATACCCGCCTTCAAAAAGTTAATGGAATAAATTATGTAGCTATTGAAAGCAGGGTTAAAAACTAAAAGATAATTGCAAAGTTTATTTGCCCATTACTTTATCCCAAAGTGCAGGTATTCTTTTAATCCAAACCAGTTCTCGTCGTGCAATGCTGGCTTCCTGTGCAGGTGCTCCCCAATATGTTTTGTTACCTTCCAGGTCTCCGCTAACACCTGTACGAGCTAATAAAACAGCATTGGTGCCTATAGTTAAAGTTTTATTTACAATAACCTGCCCCCATAAAGTAACTCCATCTTCAATGGTAACCACTCCGGCAATAACAACGTTGGCTGCAATAAGGCAATTCTTTCCAATACTGGTATCATGGCCAATATGAATTAAATTGTCCAACTTACTACCCCTTCCTATCCTGGTATCATGCGTAACGCCACGATCTATTGTACAGCCCGATCCTATTTCCACTTCGTCATCAATTATAACCCGGCCGCAACTCAGCATTTTTTTATACCATACCTCCCGGTCTTTTTTACCATTATAATAAAATGCATCGCTGCCAATAATTGTACCAGCCTGTATCACTACATTATCTCCTATTATACAATAATCCATAATACAGGCATTAGGGTGTATGATGCTATTTTTACCAATTGTTACATGGTGGCCTATATATGCACCGGGATAAATAAAACTTCCTTCGCCAATTACTGCAGCAGTGCTTATCATTTCTGTTGGTTTTTCAAATGGCCTGAAATGTTTTACAATTTTACAATACGCTTCAAATGGATTGTCAACAATCAACAATGCTTTTCCGTCTGGCACTAAAGTTTCTTTATTGATGATGATAAAACTTGCTGCACTGTTTAAACATTTATCGTAGTATTTTGGATGATCTACAAATACAAGATCTCCTTTTTCTACCTTATGTATTTCATTGATGCCGGTTGCCGATTCGTTACTATTGCCAATTAATTTTGCATCAATTAAACTGGCTATCCAGGTTAAAGAAACAGGAGAAGGAAATTGCATAATTAAAAATTTGATCAAAGGTACAAGCTTTGATTAAATTCTGTTTTTATCAAAAAAAACCAAAAACAGGGGCAATTTTCATAAATTCAAAAAAAATATTTTCTCCTTTTTAAGAGGGCTTAATAAAGCAAAATGTAAGCGCTTATTTAAGCATCCGTAAATAAATAAAAAATAAAATTGAATAAGGATATTTAACAGCAATAATGGTAACACACTTTCAAATTCAGCAGGGGCAATACTTTCAGGCGTGTAAATTTTTTATTTTACAACAATGGTTGTTTCAATTATTTTATTAAATGAGTTTAGCAAGATTTGAAATAGTAAAAATTGTGTTGTGCTTATCCACAGCCCATTTTTAAATGTTAATAAAATTTATCGAAAAAATTTTTTGGTTAGCCGAAATTCTTTTTAATATTGTGTAGGGAATTTGGTTCCCGGTACTTACTAACCCATCTATATAGCAAAGCCTGGCTCAAAAGCCGGGCTTTATTTTTTAATCAACTTAACAAAAAATATGCAGGTACATGAAGTTGTAAAAGATGATTTCATCATCAGCACTAATAAAAACAAACTGGATGTTAACTACATTCATAATTATTTGTGTAATGAAAGTTACTGGGCAAAAAATATTACGAAATCAATTGTGAAAAAATCAATTGATGGTTCGCTTTGCTTTGGATTGTATATAACACCTGGCGATACCAATAAATATAATAAACAGGTTGGCTTTGCACGAGTGGTTACCGATTATGCAACCTTTGGATACCTGGCAGATGTTTTTGTTGATGAAACATACAGAAAAAAGGGATTGGCAAAATGGATGATGGAAGAAATTATGAAACATAAGAATTTACAAGGTTTACGCCGCTGGATGCTGGCCACCCGGGATGCACATACGCTTTATGCAAAGTTTGGTTTTTTGCCATTAGATAAACCAGAACGAATTATGGGCTTTAAACCTTTTGAAGAATATCCAAAAGGCAACTCATAATTATATCCTTAACTTGCAGCAAAAATTTAACCCATGCTTAAATCGATGACGGGCTTTGGAAGGGCAGAACAAACTGAAAACGATAAAACTTTTTTGGTTGAGGTAAAAGCCCTCAATGGAAAACAGTTTGAACTGCAACTGAGGTTACCACCATTATTAAGGCCTTATGAATTTGAAATACGCAATACCCTGCAGGAACAATTAGTAAGAGGCACCATAGATTGTATGATTACAATAAAACAAAACGGAACTTCAAAACCGGTTAATATTAATACCGATCTTATAAAAGCATATTATACACAAATTGAAAGTCTGGCCACTGAATTAAAAATTGATACTAATTCGGTTTTAAGTGCTTTGTTACGATTGCCAGAAGTGGTAACACCAACTAATGATGTTTTAAGTGAATCGGATTTTAATGGATTTAATAAAGTATTACAGGAAGCATTGAACAATCTTAACCAACACCGTTCTGATGAAGGTGCTGTATTAGAACATGACCTTATTACCCGAATTAACAATATAAATGAACAGGAAGAAGCCATCTTAAAACTTGAACCCAACCGTAAAGCCAGGATAAAAGATGAAATAAATAACCTGCTGGAAAAACATGTTGGTAAAGAGAATATTGATAACAATCGTATGGAGCAGGAATTGATTTATTATATGGAAAAGATAGATATACATGAAGAACAGATAAGGCTACGCCAACATTGTGAATATTTTAAATCCATCATTAAGGAACCAGAAGAAGGTAAAGGAAAAAAACTGTCGTTTATATTACAGGAAATTGGGCGTGAAATAAATACAACAGGAAGTAAAGCGTATGATGCAGATATACAGAAATGTGTTGTGAATATGAAAAACGAACTTGAAAAAGCAAAAGAACAAGTACTTAATATTTTATAATTTCAATTACAAATACGGCAAAAGGCTTTATATATGATAGCAGGTATTAGTAAGAAATATTTATCAATGGCTCTGGCATTTACAGCCGGGCTTCTTTTTATTGCTTCCTGTAAACAAATTGATGTTTTTGAAAAAGATACCGTTATACCAAATTATAGCTGGAGATCTGATTATAATGTTTCGGGCTCTTTTAAAATAAATGACACTATTTCTGCCTATAGTATTTACCTGGTATTGCGCCATACCGATGCTTATAAATACAATAACATCTGGCTTAATATTGGTTTACAACCTCCCGGCGATAGTTTAATAACTCAAAAAGTGAATTTGCAACTTGGCGATGATGCTAATGGATGGGAAGGTACAGGAATGAATGATATTTGGGAACTGCGTAAATTACTGAATGGTGAGCCCAGGCGTTTTAAAAAACCCGGTAATTATTATTTCAGTATTTCACAAATCATGAGAGACGATCCATTGAAAAATATCATGAGCGTGGGTATGCGGATTGAAAAAAAACAATAATAAAATTAACAAAGCCTTTAACACAAAAATATAAACATTCCGTTTTTGTTAAAACAATTATTTATTTTGCGTTTTATGAAATTAAAACTCCTGTTCTGCTGTATTATAATATCTTTTATCGCTAATGCACAATCGCAGCATAATGAATATGTACAAAAAGGCGAATTTGGTATTACTGCTGGTTTAGCTCATTATTTTGGCGACTTAAATACAAGGGCAGCCATTAACCGGCCAAAGATAGCATTGGGTGCTTTTTTTCGTAAGCAATTTGGTAATTATGTAGGTGTGCGCCTAAGTGCTCATTATGCACAATTGGGATACAGCGATGTGTACAGCAAAAACGAATATCAAAATCTTAGGAACCTTAGCTTTAACTCTAATATTTGGGAAGTAGCCTTACAAGGCGACTTTAATTTTTTTAAGTTTATACCCGGCGATCCCTACTATTCCTTTACTCCTTACATCACCTTAGGGGCTGGTGTATTTACTTATGATCCTTATGCATTTATTAACGGACAAAAAGAATTTTTGCGTCCATTAGGTACGGAAGGACAACAAATAGGATATAACGGCAGAAAACCTTATAGTACACTTGCTGTTTGCATTCCCCTGGGTGTTGGTATAAAATATAATCTTACAGATAAGATAAATTTTTCTTTTGAAGTAGCACA
>DAOLYC010000229.1:0-4509 GCA_035425605.1 Ferruginibacter sp. | reverse complement strand
AATATGCTGTCCATTGTGAACAAAAACTGAAATTTCGGTAATACCATTTGCTGATGCATGGCCGCCGGTTGTTTCAATATCAACAATAGCAAAATTCATAGGCATCTAAATTACCGATTTGTTGGTTTACTAAATATTTTTTTTCTTGTTATAATATTTCAATTTTGAGTAAAAATTTTACAACTATGGAAATAATGCATTTCCCATTTCAAATAATAAATTGGAAGCAGATTGATGCGAAAGAATATGCAGGCATAACCGGAAAAGCCTTCTGGAAAATTTTTAACATGGGTAAAATAAGGGTGCGGATGGTTGAATATTCTGCCGGGTATAAAGCCGATCATTGGTGCAATAAAGGGCATATTATTTATTGCATTAAAGGGCAAATGACAACAAAGTTGCAGGATGGCAGGGAATTTATTTTACAGGAAGGTATGACCTATCATGTGGGTGATGAAAGTGATGCACATTGCAGTTCATCAAAAAACGGGTGTGTATTATTTATCGTTGATTAAACCGGTTCATTTACATCTGAATGCGTAAACTTATGTATGGCATCTTTATGCCTTATCATTTTTATAGCCTGTATCAATGCGGTTAAAGTAAAAATGCCGCCAATTACCCAGTTTATATATTGCTGACTGTTTGAAATGCGCTGCACCAGCCATTTACCGCCAAAAATAAAAAGACAGTTGCCCAACAATGTACCAAGGCCAATACCCACAATATAAATATTATACTGGCTTTTTACAGGCTCCAGTATTTTTTTATTGAAGAGAATGGTACTCCAACCAAACCAAAAAGGAATTTGCACAGGGTTTACAGCGCTCATGAACATGCCTAATAAAAAACGATGCATATTATTTTTTAAAAAAACATTTTTTGCATCGCTGCCATGGGCGGCAGCCGCCCAAAAACTACCAGCAGCCAGCGCTATTATAATGAGCAGTGTAAACCATTCCATTGCTTTCATTATTTTATCCTGCTTGCGTATCCAATCTACCCCAATTAATGAAATGCGTACATAAAACATTTCAACCAATAAAGATCCTAATGAAAAATAGATGGCTTCCCTTAATGTTTCCTGGATGCCTATCTGCATGGCTGCTACATTAAGTGTACCCAATGGTAACGAGCCTAAAAAACTTATGAGTAATCCCCAGCAAAAAACTTTCAATAATTTTGGCATCGCACAAAGATAATGGCAATTAAATTTTAATAATCTACCCTTGTTGCCTTGGGTATTAGTATTTATTATGCTGCCTGTTAATAGGATTTTGCAAATACAGTTAACGATACAGTGAGGTTATCTGCCATGGAGATACTGCTGCCACCAACGCCAAAATCTCTCCTGTTTATATCAAAACTGCCGTCGAACACATAACCACCATTTTTGGCTGTAGCGCCAAAACCAAATTCTACAGGTTTGGTAACAGCTTTTATTGTTAGTTCGCCATACATGTAAAATCTGCCTTCGGCAGTTGATTTTACAATTTTAGTACTTTTAAAATGAAGTGTTTTATAAGTATCAACATCAAAATATTCAGCTTTTTTCAAATGTCCGTCACGTGAGCTGTTGTCAGTATCAACAGTGCTTGCATCTACCGTTACATCAAAACTTGAAAAAGCATATTTTTCAGGATCGAACTTTATTGTTCCCTTAAGGCCGGTAAAATCTCCACCGGTTTTAATAGCAAAATTTTTTATCACAAAATGAACCCTGCTGCCATCATCAATTGGTGTATAGGCTGTTTGGGCGTTCATCAACAACGAAACAAATACACAATTAGTAAATATTAATATAAATTTTTTCATTTGATTTAATTATAAACTGGCTACGTCCATGCCATGTAAATTTTAATATTTTATTTATAGGCAATTATAAATAAAAGAAACTATCCGATAGTTCTCTTATATTCCAAAGCTAAAAAAAATTGTACCAATATAACTTCATACTTTGTCTTTTTTGTGAAAATTTATCTAATTTTTTGATAATACTTTCAACCAGGAAATGCAAGATTTATGCTTTAAAACAATCTTGCTAAATAAAATTACAGAAGATTAAAATTTGATAGTATTTTTAGTGAAACTTTTCTTGTTGCAAAAATCTACCTTACAACTGCTCCGTTTTAAGTTTTCTTTTTTCTTAATGCCTGTATTTTGGTTTGCCTTAAGCCAGGTTCAGCACATAAACACATTGCATGCAATAATTGTTTTTTTTATTCTGCATTTATTGCTGTACCCGGCAAGCAATGGTTACAACAGTTTTATGGATAAAGATACTGAAAGCATTGGTGGTATTGAAAAACCATTGCAACCCACTAAACAATTATACTATTGTACAGTAGTATTGGATAGTATTGCCATTGTGCTCAGCTATTTTATCGGTTTATATTTTATGCTTGGTATCATTGCATATATAATGGCTTCAAAAGCTTATAGCTGGCGGCGTATCCGGTTAAAAAAATATCCTATCATTGGTTATTTAACGGTGGTTATCTTTCAGGGCTGCCTTACATTTTTTTTAGTTTTACATGGTAGCAGTGAAGAAAGAATTATACAGGTGCCGGTACCGGGCATGATATGTGCAGGCTTACTAATTGGGGGCTTTTATCCGCTAACACAAATTTACCAGCACCGGCAGGATAAAGAAGATGGCGTAAACTCAATAAGCAGTATGCTGGGTTATAAAGGCACTTTCGTTTTTACAGGCATTGTGTATGTGCTTGCTGTTTGTTGCCTGGGTTATTACCTGGTAAGCAAAGGCGGGGGAAAGAATTTTTTTATAATTCAGTTGTTTTTTTTACCCATTGTTGTATATTTTGTATGGTGGTTTAAAAAAATAACCGAAAATACCAGTGCTGCAAATTATAAAAATACCATGCGTATGAATATACTGGCATCTATTTGCAGCAATTTTGCGTTTATAACTTTACTAATACTTGAAAAATTTTGAGCAAGATTGTATCCATAGCAACCAATGTACCTCCGTATAAACATGATCAAAATGAGATCTGTGTTTTTGCAGATAAGATATACCATGCAAATGCTGATGAAAGAAGGAAATATAAATATTTGTACAATCATAGCGGGATAGATACCCGGTATTCTGTAGTGCCAGATTATACTTTACCGGCTGCAGAACGCACTTTTTTTTCAAATACAGAAAACCTGGAACCTTTTCCGGATATGGACAAACGCATGCAATGGTATTCCTTACACGCCGGTCCCCTATCTATAAAAACCATTGAAGCATGTATTGCCGGTAAAATAAAGAAAAATGAAATTACACATTTGATAACAGTAAGCTGCACGGGCATGAGTGCTCCCGGGCTTGACCTGGAGATTATGGAAACAATGAATCTTCCAAAAGATATTTTTCGAACTTCGGTAAATTTTATGGGTTGCTATGCTGCCATTCATGCACTAAAATTGGCTGATGCTTTGTGCAAAACAACACAAAATGCAAACATTATTATTGTATGTACAGAGTTATGTACACTTCATTTTCAAAAAGAAAATACAATAGATAATGTTACCGCCACTATTTTATTTGGCGATGGTTGTGCTGCAGTACTGATGCAAAATAGCAGCAATGTAAAAGGTATTTCTCTTAACAAATTTTTTTCGCAAGTTGCATTTAATGGCAAAAATGATATGGCATGGAAACTTTCATCCAAAGGTTTTTTAATGACATTAACGGGGTATGTACCTCACCTGGTGCAGGAAGACTTTGATGCATTGCTAATAGAAGCATTAAAAGAATCATCACTTAGCAAAAATGAAATAACACATTGGTGCATTCATCCCGGCGGCAAAAAAATATTGGAAGCCATTCAAAAAAGCATTTCGTTGCCTGCAGAAAGTCTGCATCATTCATATAAAATATTGCAAGACTATGGCAATATGAGCTCTCCCACCATCGTATTTGTATTACAGGATATTTTAAAAAGTTTAGAGAACAATACTACTAATAAGCCTGTAAATATTTTTGGTGCTGCATTTGGCCCCGGCCTTACTATGGAAACTTTTATTGCTTCGTATGATTAACCTTTTACACAGATCATATAAGAAAGAACTTTTAGATTATGAGCATATTCCCTTTGCCGATATAAAGCAAAACATGCAGGAACTTAATACCATCAACACAAAACTTGGTGGTCATGCTATCAGCATCAACGGTATTAAAAAGTTAACAGCAGGTATAACGGCTAAAAATAAATTAACCATTTGCGAAATTGGCTGTGGTGGTGGCGATAATTTAAAAGCCATAGACAACTTCTGCAAAAGAAATAATATAACTGCAAATTTTATTGGTATTGATATCAAAAGCGAATGTATTGCTTTTGCCCGGCAGCAATATCCAGGCCTTGATGCAAACTGGATTATTGATGACTACAGGTTTGCAGATTTTAAAAATCAAAAGCCCGACATCATTTTTTCATCGCTTTTTTGTCATCATTTTACTGAAACGGAAATTGTGCCAATGCTTAACTGGATGAAAGTAAA
>DAOLYC010000228.1:0-4510 GCA_035425605.1 Ferruginibacter sp. | reverse complement strand
CGTATCGTCCTGTTGTTTTATTTCTTTTGGAACATCTTTGCCTTGTTTATCCATAAAATCGTTTATCTGTTTGCGGATATCACGAATATTTTTTGTTGCTTTTTGTATCTCATCAAATTTATCCCGTACAGATATAAGAAAATTAAACTGTGCCTCGTAATCTTGTTGCGAAAGATTATAAACGGGATTTGCTTTAATGTTAAAACTTCCTTCTACCGAATCTTTGCCGGCAATTATTTTGTAAAAATACTGGCCTGGTGCTGCTTTGGGGCCGGGTACGCTGCCATGCCATAAAACCTGCCCGTCTAACCTTTCTGCCGGCGGATAATACATGTTCCATACAAACTTGTTCATACCACTGCTTACATCATTTATCTTATTGGCTTTTTCTGTTGCCTTATTCGAAAAAGTCTTTATCAATTTTTTATCTTTATCCATTATCTGAATGTTTAGCCTGGCAGAATCTGAAAAATCTTTAATAAAATAATTGATAACCGAACCGTTGGGAGGGTTCATACCTGCATTAACAGGTTTTTGATTTTGGTAACCATCAAAACGATATGCATCGTTTACAGGATATACATACAGATTTTTATTTAGGATGTTATTGTCTTTTTGCTGTACCATTGTTAAGTCGTCAATAATCCAAAAAGCACGGCCCTGTGTGGCTACAATCAAATCATTATTTTTTATTGTAAGGTCGGTGATGGGTACTACCGGCAAGTTTAACTGAAATGGTTTCCAGTTAGCGCCATCATCGTAGCTGATATACATTCCATATTCTGTACCGCAATATAAAAGGCCGGGTTTTTTATGATCGGCTCTTAGGCAACGGGCAAAATGCATGGCATCAATACCATTGGTAATCTTTGTCCAGGTTTTCCCATAATCTTCGGTTTTAAAAATATATGGCGTAAAGTCATCGCTTTTATATTTTGTGCCTACAAAATAAGCTTTACCTTTTTTAAACGGATCAGTCTCCACGCAATTCCACATCATCCACTTGCCAGCTTCTACAGGGGTTACGTTTTCCCAATTTTTTCCACCGTCTTTACTTACATGTATCAAACCGTCATCACTGCCTGTCCATAATAAATCTTTTTCCAACACTGATTCGGCAGCAGTAAAAATTGTACAATAAACTTCTACTCCGGAATTATCTTTTGTAATAGGGCCGCCGCTAGAAGCCTGCCGTGATTTATCATTGGTTGTTAAATCGCCGCCAAGGGCTATCCACGAAGCGCCTTCGTTTTCGGTAACAAATAAATGATTGCCACCGGCATATAGTTTTTTGGGATTATGCGGCGAAAAGAAAATAGGAAAGTTCCATTGAAAACGATATTTAGCCACACCAATTCCGCCACCCAACGGATCATCTGGCCAAACACTTACTGCACGGTTTTCTCCTGTTTTATGATTAAGCCTTGATAGATAACCGCTATAATTTCCTCCATACACTATATCGGGGTTTAGCGGATCGGCAACAACATAACCACTTTCTGCGCCAGCGGTTGGTTGCCAGTCATCGGTTGTAATTTGTCCTCCATCGCTTCGTGATAAAATTCTTACTGTAGAATTATCCTGTTGTGCTCCAAGAATCCTGTAAGGAAAATGATTATCAGTACTCACTCTGTAAAATTGTGCTGTAGGTTGGTTTTCATAAGTACTCCAGTTTTCGCCAGCATCAAAACTTATTTGTGCACCACCATCATCAGCAATAATCATACGGCTGCCATCTTCGGGGTCTATCCATAAATCATGATGATCGCCATGTGGTGTATTTATGTTTTTATATGTTTTACCGCCATCAGTACTTTTTAAAAAATTTACATTCAATACATAAATATCGTTTTCGTTTTTGGGGTCAACAAATACTTTTGAATAATACCAGGCTCTTTGGCGTATTTCGCTATTGCTGCTTTGTAATGTCCAGGTTTCGCCTGCATCTTCACTTACAAACATGCCACCATCGTGGTTTTCAATGAGTGCATATATCTTATCGGTGTTAGAAGGACTTACTGCCACACCCACAATTCCCCATATACCTTTAGGCAACCCCTTTGCTGTTGAAATATTTCTCCAGGTTTCACCGCCATCAATACTTTTCCATAAACCGCCACCATCGCCGCCACTTTCCAAACTGTAAGGCGTACGTTGAATTTGCCAGGTGCCGGCATATAAAACCGATGGGTTGCCGGGTTCCATCACCAGGTCGCTGCAACCTGTTTTATCATTTACATACAAAACTTTTTTCCATGTTTTTCCGCCATCGGTAGTTTTAAAAACACCTCGTTCGGTATTGGGCCCAAATAAATGACCTATAGCCGCTACCCAAACAATATCAGGATTTTTTGGATGAACAACAATGCGGATGATATGGCGTGTATCTTTTAATCCCAGGTTTCGCCAACTTCGTCCACCATCATCGGTACGCCAAATACCAAAGCCTTCGCTTACATTACCTCTTAAGGTATTTTCGCCTTCGCCTACATATAAAATTGTTGCATCGCTAGGTGCCACAGCCACACATCCTATGCTACCTCCAAAATATTTATCCGATATATTTTTCCAGTTACTGCCAGCATCAATGGTTTTCCAAACACCACCACCGGTTGCGCCCATGTAAAAAGTATTTTTTTGATGCAGGTCGCCTGCAACTGCGCCACTTCTGCCACCACGAAAAGGCCCCACTAACCTGTATTTTACCTTACTAAGTAAAACATCGTTGCTGTTATTTGTTATTGATTTTTTTTGAGCTGGTACACCGGCAGCAATTGCCATAACGACCATAAACAGTAATCCCTTTTTCATAATAAAAAATTAGGGTAGAAAGTTACAACATGAACAGTGAAATTTATAAAAGATATTATCAATGGTAAATAAAAAAGCTACCAGCCTGCACGCCTGGTAGCTTTTATTTTGAATTCAGATTCGTTTACAGATTACCTTTCTGTTTAACTTCTGTTTTTTCTAACTTATCAATTTTTTCTTTCAGTAATAACGCTTTTACTTTTGCATCGAATTGATTAATGATGGCATCATTTAATTTTTCGGCATCGCCTAACTGGTTAAGCAAAACCGCTGTTCTTTCTTTTTGCAGGTTAGATGGACGGGTTTCCTGGTTACAAACAACTGTATATACTTCAGATATATTTTCTCTCAGCATCTTTTCATTAGTAAAAATTGAATTTTGTTTAGTAGCTAACAATTTACTACGGAGTTCTTCCAGTTTATCGTAATATGCCTGCACCATTTTTTTTACTTTGGCATTTTTTAATTTTCCTATTACCGGTTGAAGCGTTTTTTGTTTTGTACTGATGCTGTCAACCAATCTTCCAAGCCGTTCGTGCATATTATATAATTGCATGGCTGTGTTGTATTGGTCTTCCATATCAGCCAGTGTCATATCACTGTTTGGGTCACGCTGCATGGTTATTTTATTTTCATAAGTTTTATCAGCTACTTTTAATTTTACTGTGTATTGGCCGGGTAAAACCATTGGTGCAATAAAACCACCAAAATCTAACTTAGTGCTTCCACTGGCAACTTTAGGTGGTGTGCCACGCATGTTCCAGTTCACAATATTTATGCCTTTACGTTTACTGCCTGGAATAGATTGTAATAGTTTGCCCTCTTTATCATAAATATCCACTTTTACTTCGCCCCTGCTTATTCTATCTTTAAAATAATATTCTATTTGTGCTTGCTGCGATGAATTAGTACCAATATATCCATCGCCATTGCCTGAACCAATATAATGTTTACCCATTGTAAGATTAATAGGTTTTGAATTAAATACGACTACATCTTTAGCAGCTAATTCTTTAGTCATGTTACGCATGGAAGTAATGTTATCTACAATGATGATACCCCGGCCATGTGTTGCTAAGATCAGGTCGTTGGTTACTGGATGTATTTGTATATCTCTTACCAATGCCATCCATGGAATATTATTTTTCATACGAAACCAGTTGTTGCCGCCATCAAGCGATGCAAATAAACCCATTTCGGTACCAGCAAACAGCAGTTCTTTGTTTACATTGTCTTCTTTTATTTTGTTTGCAAAGCCTGTAAAATCATCACTCTTAAATAAAGTCCATGTTTTTCCCATATCGGTAGATTTGGCCAGGTATGTTTTATGATCGCCATACATGTGGTTATCAAAACTTGCATAAACTATATTCTTATCAAACTTAGATGGTTCGATACTACTTACCCATGTTTGTGCAGGAATACCGGTAGCAGCATAATTTTTTGCCACATTAATCCAGTTTTTACCGCCATCTGTTGTGTATTGCAGGTTACCATCATCTGTACCAACCCAAATCAAATTATCATCTAAAGAAGATTCGGCAATGGTGAAGATGCTGCAATGGTTTTCGGCTGATGTGTTTTCGGTGCTTAATCCTCCAGATTCATCCTGTTTTTGTTTTTCTTTATCGTTGCTCGTTAGGTCGGGCGAAGTTTTTATCCAGTTCTTTCCTTCATCAACCGATTTGTATAAATATTG
>DAOLYC010000227.1:0-4512 GCA_035425605.1 Ferruginibacter sp. | reverse complement strand
AGGGCGAGCACAAAACTTAAAACTATGTACGCATTAAAAAACAAAGTTCAACTGATTGGAAATTTAGGTAATGCACCTGAAGTAAAAACAACTGAGAGTGGTAAAAAGCTAGCCCGTTTTTCGGTAGCTACTAATGAAAGCTATCGAAACGCAAATGGCGAAAAAGTAACGGAAACCACTTGGCACAATTTAGTTGCCTGGGGTAAAGTGGCAGATATTGCTGAAAAGTATTTATCAAAAGGATCTGAAGTTGCCATTGAAGGAAAATTAATTAATCGTAATTATTCAGATAAAGATGGTAATAAAAAATACATTACAGAAGTACAGGTAAATGAACTGTTGCTTTTGGGTGTAAAAGCTGCTACATCGGCTTAAATTTTAAGAACGCCGGCTAAAGAAATTTTTTGCCGGCGTTCTTTTGTTATTATCATCTCTTATCTTTAATGCGATGCATAACATTGAAAAAAACGATGTTTTTGACCTGGCCTACCGCTTTGTTACCGAAACCAGTGAAAATATTTTTCTTACAGGGAAAGCCGGTACAGGAAAAACTACCTTCTTAAAATACCTGAAAGCAAATTCTACAAAAAATATTGTTGTAGCGGCGCCAACCGGCGTGGCTGCCATTAATGCCGGCGGCGTTACTTTACACAGCTTGTTTCAACTTCCTTTTCATCCTTTTTTACCTACAAAAAATAATAAAGAGGAGTTATTGTCTAAAATAAAGTTTAATAAACAACGGCTTTCTCTTTTACAAAAAATGGAATTGTTGGTAATTGATGAAATAAGTATGGTGCGTTGCGATGTGATGGACGCTATAGATACCATTTTAAAACATGCCAGAAGAAATTATCATTTACCTTTTGGTGGTGTTCAAATTTTATGTATTGGCGACCTGTACCAATTGCCCCCCGTAGCGCAAAATAAAGAATGGAGTATTTTAAATGAATATTATGAATCGCCATTTTTTTTCGACAGCATCGCTATAAAAGAACAATCGCCCTTGTTGATTGAACTAAATAAAATATACCGGCAAAATGAGGAAAGTTTTGTTAGGTTGCTTAATAAAGTACGTAATAACAATATGGATGCTGATGATTTTGAAGATTTACATGTAAGGTATAATCCCAATTTCAACCCTTCGGCAGATGAAAAGTATATCACACTCACTTCGCATAATAACCAGGCAGATAAAATAAATGAGGTTAAGCTTTATAACTTAAGCTCTTCTTCATTTGTGTACACTGCAAAAGTAGAAGATGAGTTTCCCGAAAATATGTACCCGGTTGAATTTGATTTGAAACTAAAAGAAGGCGCCCAGGTTATGTTTTTGAAAAATGATGTTATAAATAAAAGATATTTTAACGGAAAGATTGCTGTTGTAAAAGAACTTCAAAAGGAAAAAATAATTGTTGATTGCGATGGTACAGAAATTGAAGTTGGATTAGAAACCTGGGAAAACACCCGTTATACCTTAAACAGAACTGATGGAAAATTGGAACAGGACATACTGGGTTCATTTACACAATATCCATTAAGGCTTGCCTGGGCAATAACAATACATAAAAGCCAGGGGCTTACTTTTGAAAAAGTAATGATAGATGCAGGAGCAGCTTTTAGCAGTGGCCAGGTATATGTGGCTTTAAGCCGCTGCACAAGTTTAAGTGGTATTGTTTTGCTAAGCAAAATTCAACCTGTTGCTATACACAGCAATGAAAATGTTATAAAGGGGCAACAAAAACTTTCTTTTAAAGGCAACCTGGCAGAACGCTTTGCCGGTGCAAGGCAATTGTTTACATTTCACTTATTAGAAGATATTTTTTCGTTTGGCGAAGTTATTGCCAGTGTTGAGCTGCTTGAATTTCAAATTAATCAACATAAAGAAAAATTAAATAAAGAGGCTATTGACTGGATAATTAATTTTAAACAGCACACCAACTCTTTAAAAGAAGTTGGCATTAAATTCATCAGCCACATTTCTCATTTAATGAAAGATGAAGGCATTATAGAAAACAATTTAGCCTTGCAAAAAAGAATAACCGATGCTGCCAATCATTTTGAACCTAAATTGGAGCAATATTTAAAAGTGATAAAAACTCATCCTATTATTACTGAACACAGGGAAACAGCTACGCCGGTTAACGAAAAAATTAACGAGTTAGCTCTTGCATTATATAATTGCATTTATAACATACGCTATTGTAAACAGCCTTTTTCTGTTACAGGGTTTTTGCAAAACAAATTAAATTATAGTTTACCCAGGTTTAACCTAAGCTGCTATGCAAGTGAAACTGCCGAAACGGCTGCCAATACTGTAACAAATTTTGAGCTGTACGAAACATTAAAACGCTGGCGCAATATGGTTTGCAGCGAAACAGGGCAACCTATTTATATGGTAGCTAACCAAACAACGCTTAAGGAAATATGCACTTATCTTCCACTAACAAAAAAAGGCCTGATGCAGATTAGCGGTTTTGGAAAAGCAAAAGTTGAAAAATATGGCGATGAAATTTTAGAAACGGTAGAAAGTTATTGCAGCAGGTATAATTTGGAAACAAATATGGATGCAAAATTGGACAATGTAAAAAAAGAAAGAAAGCCCCAAAAAGCAGCGTCAAAAACTGATACAAAAACTATTACATTTAATTTATACAAAGAAGGGAAAACAATTGCGGCTATTGCAAAAGAAAGAAATTTAACAGGAAGTACTATTGAAGGCCATTTAGCCTGGTTTGTTTCTACTAAAGAAATAGATATTAACAAACTGGTAAGTAAAGAAAAACAAAAATTAATATTAGATGCCGCTGCCATTTATGGCACAGATAGTCATAAAAAATTGATTGATAATTTACATAGCGATATTAGTTATGGTGAATTAAAGTTGGTACTAGCTGCCATTTAATCAATTTAAAAATAACCATACAATAGATCATTAAAACAAAAACGAGGCATGGCTTTTACCATACCTCGTTATAATTTTTTATTTAATTACATTAATTAGTTAGGTACTGTAACCGGAGATGACAGGAAATTAAAAGTAAGTTTTTGGTACCTGTTGTTCACTTCATCATCCTGGTAAACCGAAAACTCAATTTTTACTTTTTTCCCCTTCAGTTCGGGCATTTCTTTAAAAGGAAAAAACAATTCCAGGTTTTTCTTTCCGTTTTTATTAAAACTTGTATTGGTACTTGGCAATAATTTCATCTTAACGTAAGTGGCAGCCATTTTATTCCAACTATAATTTGGGTTTGTAGTGGGTATATAATACATGCCGTCTTCGGTAGTGAGCCTTACAACAAAATAAACTGTTCCAAGTATAGCGCTTGTTTTAATATCGAATGTTGGATATATAAGCAGTCCTTTTTTAACATTATCAGTTTTTATTTCTCCATAATCAATATTTGTTATTTCAATTTTAGGTACAGCCAATGCTGAAATTTTTCTATCTTTTGGATACAATGCAGCAATAATTTTTTTATCTCCTTCAGATAAGTCGGTGTTTGATCCTACTGTAAAACCATCAAGCGTTTGCCAGGCAAGTACAGGATAATGCATGATTGAAAGAGGGTCGTAACTGGTACCGTTGGTATAAAAAATATCGCTTGCTTCAAGTACATTAAAATCAACTTTGTCTTTATCCCAACCCTGGTATTTTGCATAATATTTATATACTGTATCCTTATTCCATTTTATACCGTTTGGATAACTTTGTTCATGTAATAAGCCAAGTGCATGACCAAATTCGTGTGTGGTAGTGCCTCTCATGGAGTTGTAATTCCATTTAATGTTAGGGTCTTTAAAAGCAACTACATCTTTATATAAATCTCCATAAGTATATTTTTTAAAATCGGTTCCTTTACTTTTTAAGTAATCAAGAAAAGGGCCACCGTTTTTATATTGCTCCACATAAGCTTTATAATCTATAAAATCGGATGTATCAAGATTTAAAGTTTGCAAATATTGAGGCACATTGTTACAGCCAGTGCCAAGTTGTGAGTTATGTCCCAGGTTATCTTCCCTGCTACCCAGTTTTATCCTGATGTTAGTTGCTGGTGTATTATCTGGTACAAATTTAAATGTGATATTTGCATACTGCTCCCAGCTTTTTGCATATTGCATAATCATGTTACGCAGATTTTGGCTACCCTCATTGTTCATGAATTTTACAAGAATAACATCTCCGTTTTCCCAGGCAAGATCATTGTTTGCAACATTTCTACCTTGTGTGGTATCAATTGCAGTTGGTTGCAATGCACTCCCCATAAGCGTTGTACATGGTGCTTTTGAAGGTGGTGGGCCTTTAGGTAATTTTTGAGCTTGTACAACAATGTTCAATGTGGTAGTCATTATTGTCAGTAAAAAAATCCTTTTCATAATAGTTGTTTTTATATTTAAAATTAAATTTTTAAAAAAATATGTCAATACCCTTCCGACGGTATTTATTTATCGCCAGTCGCCATATAAAACAAATGCTCCCCAATAATTTGGATGACTGAACCGTGGGTTTTGGCT
>DAOLYC010000226.1:0-4543 GCA_035425605.1 Ferruginibacter sp. | reverse complement strand
CAGAAATTTAATTTGTACCTGCGAACCAATGGAAAGTTATTTGGAAGAACCTATTACAAAATAATTTTTTTTGATTGCAAGCAAGCCGGTAAGTGATTTTACTTACCGGCTTTTTTTGTTCATCAAAATTTGCTTGTGTTATAATGCAGAAAAGCGTACATTAAACCTTTCACAATAAAACAATTCATCATGAAAAAACATTTTCTTTTTGTTCTGGCACTTTGTATATGCAGTAACATATTATTTGCACAAGATGATGCTACGTCAAAAATCCGAAAAGAAGGTCTTAGCAATTCTAAAGTAATGGACATTGCATTTCATCTTACTGATATTAGCGGCCCACGGCTAACTAATTCGCCCGGATTTTTTAGAGCTGCAAGCTGGGCAAAAGACGAGTTAACAAAGATGGGATTGGTAAATGTAAAAATAGAACCCTGGGGTGATTTTGGAACCGGTTGGGAACAAACCAGATGTTATGTAGCCATGACGGCTCCTTATTATGCGCCTATGATTGCAATACCAAGAGCATGGACAGGTAGCACACCAGGCAATGGCATCATAAGCCGAAGTGTAATACTGATAAAAGCAAAAGACTCTGCACAATTATACCAAGATTATGCTGGGAAATTAAATGGCCAGGTGGTGATGTTTTATACTAATGATACGTTACATCCTTCCTTTACGGCAGATGGCAACCGATATACAGATGAAGAACTGGATAAAATGGCCAATGCCAAAAAAGATACAACCCGCCGGCAAAGAAGAAATTTTTCTCCCGAGCAATTAGCTGCCATGCAGCAACAACGAGCTCTTGCCAGGCAAATGAATGCTTTTTACAATAAAGAAAAACCTGCGCTGGTATTAAGTATGAATGGCAGAGGTAACGACGGAACATTATTTGTACAAAATGGAGGTTCTAACACAAAAGGGGCACAAAACAATTATGCATGGGTAATGCTGTCGAGCGATGATTTTTTAAGGGTGCAACGCCTTGTTGAAGCAGGTATAAAAGTGCAAATGGAAACAGATGTAAAAACAAAATTTTATGATAAAGACATTAAAGGATATAATGTTGTGGCCGAAATACCCGGCACCGATCCAATTTTAAAAGACGAACTGGTAATGCTTGGCGGCCACCTGGATAGTTGGCAAGGCGCTACTGGCGCCACCGACAATGCAGCAGGCAGCGCAGTAATGATGGAGGCTGTTAGAATTTTAAAAGCCACAGGCTTGCAACCAAAAAGAACAATACGTATTGCCTTGTGGAGTGGAGAAGAACAGGGATTATTCGGTTCACGTAATTATGTAAAAAACCATTTTGCCGATCCGGTAGATATGGTTTTAAAACCTGCCCATAAAATGGTATCAGCTTATTATAATCTTGATAATGGTACCGGAAAAATAAGAGGCATTTATTTGCAGGGCAATGATGCTGCAGGCCCTATTTTTGAAAAATGGCTGGAACCTTTTCACGACCTGGCTGCAAAAACCGTTACTATCAACAATACCGGTGGCACCGATCACCTTTCTTTTGATGCTGTTGGTATTCCTGGCTTTCAGTTTATACAGGATGAAATTGAATATAACACTCGTACCCATCATACCAATATGGATACTTACGACCACCTGGTACCCGATGACCTTAAACAAGCTGCAACCATCATTGCTTCGTTTGTTTATAATACATCCCAACTTGATGAAAAAATACCAAGAAAAGAATTACCCAAAGCCAGAGGCACAGGCGGCAGAAACTTTTAATAACAACTTTGAGTTGTGTTAAATATTTACAGGATTAATTAAACCCTCTTTAAAATCTTTAAAGGCATCCTTTTTAAGGATGCCTTTATTCAATACTTATTTTACAAATAGAAATTGATTAAGTGTTTTGTTCCCATTTAAATTACATGCGATAACAAACTGCATTAATGTTCATCCCGGCGCCAACCGATGCAAACAAAATCACATCACCTGTATTCAATTGGTGTCCTTCCATACTACCTTTTAAAACCAGGTCAAAAAGTGTTGGTATAGTAGCAACCGAACTGTTGCCCAAATTATGTATGCTCATAGGCATAATATTCTCAGGAGGATTTGCAATACCAAATAATTTGTACAACTCATTTACAATGGCTTCATCCATTTTTTCATTGGCCTGGTGAATAAATATTTTTTTTAGTTGGGAAATAGGTATCCCACTTTTATCGAGGCAAAGTTTCATGGCAATCGGCACATTTTTCATAGCATATTCATAAACTTTTCTTCCTTTCATTTTTATGTACCTTATTCTTGGATCTGAATCAGGATAGTATGATTTTCCTAAATTAAGATAATCCACTTCTACACCGCAATGCGATTGTACGCTAAAACCTAAAATGCCAGGGCCGTTTTCTGTTGCCGGCCTGGCTTCCAGTACGCAGGCGCCGGCACCATCAGAAAAAATCATGCTATCCCTGTCGTACACATCCAGTACACGGGATAATGTTTCGGTACCTATAACCAGGCATCTTTTAGCAATGCCTGCCTTAAAATAAGTATCGGCTTGTATAACTCCTTGTACCCATCCAGGGCAACCAAATAATATATCATAAGCTACACAGGATGGATTTTGAATATTAAGTGCATGTTTTACCCTTGAAGCCAATGCAGGCAATACATCGGTTTGTATAGTGTGTTTTTGCACATTTCCAAAATTGTGAGCTACAATTATTTGGTCAATACTTTCGGCATCGCAGCCGGCAGCTTCAATTGCTTTTTGAGCTGCAATGGCAGCCATATCGCTCGATTCCATGTTAGAAGGTGCATAACGGCGCTCTTCAATACCGGTAATCTTTTTAAATTTTTCTACAATCAGGTGAGGCTCAATATCAAGGGCAGTTGCATCTTCAGCAAAAAAATTATGGCTGGCAAAATCTCTGTTTGTCTTAATAAATTGGGGTATATAACACCCTGAGCCAGTAATTACACTTGTAACTAGGTTCATACTAAATAAAATTTAATGCAGGCAGCCGTTAATTATAAAGTTAGCCAATTAAAATAGTAAGCATCATAAAATAGCAAGATTTAATAATAAGACCCCATTATATTTATTAAATACTATATTTGCACTTTATTAATACAATACAAAATTTAAAATGGACAAACAACAAGGCACCGTTAAGTTTTTCAACTCTGAAAAAGGATTCGGTTTTATTAAACACAATGACTCAAACAAAGAAACTTTCGTTCACGTAAGTGGATTAATAAGCGATATTAAAGAAGGCGACAATGTTGAGTTTGATTTGCAAGAAGGAAAAAAAGGAATGAACGCAGTTAATGTTCAAGTAGTAAGTTAATATACCTGTTACAAAACCTTTTAGGGCTGTTCACAAAAATGAACAGCCTTTATTTTTTCCATATTGGTAAAAGATAAAATTTTACAAAAAAACTAAACAAATAAAATAGCGAATATGATTGATGATATATTTGCTAATCAATTAAAAAAATGAAAAAACTATTTTCTGTTATTATATCGTTGATGATAGCCAATATGATATTGGCTCAATCAACAGCTACTTTTGTTGTGCTTACAAAAGGCCAAAAGATTTCAGTAAAAAATGATGTAACCATTGATGCCGATTTTGGAATGGGAATGCTGTTAAATAGCACTTCTGTTTCCATAAATGCGTTACAGGTAAAAGATAGCAGTACTAATAGTTATACCATCAGCAATTCGCTTACCAAATTAAAAGCAAACATGAACATGATGGGGCAAAATAATAGTTATGACTCGGATAACAAAAGCGGCAACAATGAAGATATGGCAAGAATATTTGATGAAAAGATGAACAAAATAACGGATGTAGTGATTGATAAAAATACAGGAATGGCTATTGCAAAAAAGCAGGAAGAAAGTAAAACTGATGAAGACACTGCCAATGTTTCTGAAAACATGATGAAGATATTTTCTAATTCTTCGGACGAAGGGGTTGTTGACGGCGCTTTTGAAATTTTGCCTGCTGGTAAAAAAACAGGCGATACCTGGGCCGATACAAGTAATAGCAAAGAATCAAAAAGCATTCGTACTTATACCCTGCAATTAATTAACGGCAACGATGCTGTGGTTAAAATGGAGATGACCATAAAAGCCAAAAACAAATTAGATTTTCAGGGAATGGAATTTGAAATTACCACCGACACAAAAACAACCGGACAAATTATTTTTGATATTAACACGGGCTTGGTAAAAAATAGAAATTCTGAATCAGATATTACCGGCAGTTTTCAAATGATGGGGCAGGATATGCCGATAACTGCTAAAACTACCTCAAAAACTGAATACAACTAATATTAAGTGAAATATAAATCTTCTTTACTTGTATTTATGTATTAAATGATACCCAAGCGCAGTAAGTAAACATAGGCTGCCAACCATCCACCAAAGATTATTAAATCCTGTAAAATAGGCAAGCTGTGTACCAACGGTACTGCCAATAACCTGTGCAATACTCCATGCCATCGTATAATATGCTGCATACTGGCCTCGGTTGCCTTCGTTACTTAGTGA
>DAOLYC010000225.1:0-4546 GCA_035425605.1 Ferruginibacter sp. | reverse complement strand
ACCGCCATTGATAAAAATATTTAGCTGGGGGTTACTGATAAGCTTTTTAGGCTCGCTGCCATTAGGACCTTTAAATCTTATCGCCACCTATGTATCAGTGTCAGATGGTACAGTAGCAGGCTTTGCATTTGCAGCAGGTTGTATTTTATCTGAATTGATTTTTGTTCGCCTTGCTGTAATGTCAATGAAGTGGATAAGCAAACGGCAGCGGTTGTTTAAAGTCCTTGAATGGTTAACAATTATTATCATTCTTACCCTTGCTGTATATAGTTTTATTGCCGCCTGCAGGCAAGCAGGTTTTACATCGGCTATGCCTGCAAATATTAAATCTCCTTTTTGGTATGGCGTTGCTATCAGTGCCTTAGATCCTATGAAAATACCTTTCTGGTTTTTATGGAGTACGTTTCTGCTCGGCAAAGCAATATTGATACCTGAAAGAAACTTTTACAAGTATTATACACTAGGGATTGGCATTGGGTCACTATTGGGTTTTATGATTTTTATTTATGGAGGCAACTATTTTATCAGTTCTATAAAATCTAATCAGTACATCCTTAACTGGATAATTGGGGCAATATTGCTTGCAACCGCAATTATTCAGGTGTACAGGTTAGCTAACCGAAAAGTAATTGAATGAGAAGAAGAAAAAAGCCTTTTATTATTATTGAATATTTTTATTAACAAATAATAGCAAAGTATTTGTAAAGTTAGCACTACACAGCTATCCTCTATTTTGATAATTTCTACCAACATTATTTAGTACATCTCCGTTTTTAGTCTTCGTGTTTTTACCTGTTGGTATTATTTGGTTAGTCACCCAACCATTTTACAGGAAAAGTACAACTATTGGAATGTATTAAAGCGACAAAAGTTTCGTCTAATCATTTATCACAATTTAAAAAATCACTTTATGAATTCTTTGAAAAAACCAATGGCATGGGCAGGCCTATTTATTTTAGCGGTAACCCTCATAATAGCATCCTGCCAAAAGCAGGCAGCTACTAGTAACGCTCCAACCACCGGTGCCAGGCAGCTATCTGTTTACTTAACCGATGATCCCTGCCAATACGATTCGGCATTTATTGATATCCGCTATGTGGAGGTAAAAATTGATACAAGCACCCAACACATGAAAGATGATCAGTATGGAGATAATGATAACGACAGCGACGATGACCACCAACATCACGACCAGTATGGCAAATGGGATACTTTAACCATAAGGCCCGGTGTTTATAATATCCTACGGTTAAGAAATGGTATTGATACTTTACTTGCAACTGGCAATATAGCTGCAGGAAAAATAAGGAAAATAAGGCTTACACTCGGCACTAATAATTCATTAATAAAAGCTGGTGTCAGTTACCCACTTAATCTATTACCAGGCACCAATAACTATGTGTATTTGAAAATACATAAAGAGGATGAAGACGAAGTAGCAACTGCCCAAAGCGCCATGTGGATTGATTTTAATGTTTGCGAATCCATCAGATTAGTTGGCGGGCAATACTACTTGAAGCCAGTTTTAAAAGCATTCTCCATGCAGCAGTTTGGCAAGATAGAAGGCAAGGTTTTTCCAAAAGAAGCACTACCTTTTGTAAAAGCATTCAATGCAACGGATTCGGCTTCTGGTTTACCTGAAAATGACGGAGAATATAAAATACGAGGTTTAAGGGAAGGTATCTACAGTATTAAATTTACCGGCAGTAACGGGTACAGGGATACTACCATAACAAACATCGAGGTACAAAAAGGAAAAGAAACACATATCAGCAATATAACCTTGCGAAAATAGTTTTCAAGGATGGGTTTATAAAAGAAGCCGGAGTAATTTCCGGCTTTTTGTTTTGAAATAAGGTTCAATATTTTTCAAATAAAGAAATTAATTTAAAGACTGATTCATCTTTGATTTTACTTTAAGTAAGGAGAACAGGAATGGCACACAAATTATACATGCAGCATAGATAGATGAGGCAACCAAAAGAAACAATGAGGATGGCGTTAAATTAACCTCCGGGTATAAAAAATGGGTATTGGCCCGTCGGCATACAACAGCTTTAACGTTGTGGGTTTTTACGGGCAATGGCTCTACATCTAACCAAGTATAAATTAATAATTGTAAGGTTTAGCACTGTGGATATAAGGTACAATATGATTTTTAACGCAATCGTGTTATGCCAGTACTAAAATAACAAACCAAACGATTTTACAAATATTTCTTAAAAAAATGGCCCAGTATCGGGCCATTTTTAAACCAGATTTTATTTTGTTGTTAAAAGTTATACTTAAGCCCAAATTGTGCCTGAAAGCGGCTGTTCAGTGGATCAACAGTGTAGTAATGGTTATTTAAACTGGTTGGCTTAATAAAATTGTACGTTGGTAAATAACCACTGGATGGTTTGCCCGGCGCAAGCCCGTTTGCATCTTTTACAAAAGTAAACAGGTTAACAGCATAGTTATTTACGTTGGTTACAAAGTATACATGCCCCCAATTATTATTCAATAAGTTCAGTACATTAAATATATCCAGGCTTAATTGTAATGAATGCGTATTGTCTTTTCCAAATTTAAACTCATGCATTAATTTTAAGTCCAGTTCGTGGTTCCAGGGTGTACGTAAGCCATTTCTTTCTGCATATTGCCCTCTTTTTGTGCTTAAATATTTATCGCCTGAAATTAAATTATCCAAATCAGCCCATTGCTGTGCAGCAGTGTACACTTGCCCATTAACTGTATAATCTGCTAACTTAATATCATTTTGACTGGCTGGTATATAAGGCAGGTTAGCATTAGCTGCATTACCAAACGGATTACCACCTGCATTGTAAACCACCGAATAAGGATTGCCTGACTGGCCTGAATAAAAGAAGTGCAGGGAAGTGGTATTCCTTTTATTCCACAAAAAATTGCCACCAATTGTTGCTACTATACGATGACGCAAATCAAAATTTGAATAGCCCAATTGAGGATTGTTTGGCGTAATGGCTGGGTTAACTTCAAAATTAGATTGAAATGAATTTCTGATACCATTGCTTACATCTTTACTTACTCCGTAAGTGTAAGCCAGGCTCCAATTAGTATTTAACTGATGATTGCTTCCTAACTTTACATTACCGGATGTTTTACTTAATTGTGCTGTTAAATTATACCTGTAGCCTTCTGTTGTATTGCTTAGTAAATACACATTAGAATACTGGCTGTTCAATTTTCCACCAACATATACCGGTGATTGTGTGGGCCCTGTTGTAAAATATTGAACACTGTCTTTAATATTAATCTGCTGAAATTTTACATCGTACAATGTTTTTGTAAACAAGGCATCGAAGGTTAATTTATAACCTTTCCCAAACTTAATATCAGCCGCAATATTGGATCGCCAAACCCTTGGCAATTTAAAATTATTGTCTATCACATCTACTTCCCTGGTGTTACCTGCATTGACACTTGCCAATGCATGGGCATTGATAGTGTCTTTAAGATAGAGCGGATTAATAGCTAATGGAATAACAATGCTGCCACCAATAGTGTTTGTGGTGGTTGGCCTGAAATCAATATTATTATACAAGCCACCGGATAATGTTTCTGCATAGCCAAGCCATGCAAATGGCATTCTGCCAACAAATACACCCGTACCGCCTCTTATCACAATACTTTGGTCGCCTTTTACATTCCAGTTAAAACCTAATCTTGGAGAAAGCGTTGCTGTCCCAAGCCATTTATTGGTGAACTGGTTAAAAGAGGTATTGCTGTATGTTGGGTTAGCGGTATTATCTTTTGCAGTGGCAAAATCTTTATCAACAGGAATTTGCTTGCCAAGAAAAGAATAATCAACCCTTAAACCCGCCGTAAGTTTAAACTTACGGTTTACTGCAATTTCATCCTGTGCATACACACTCATCAAATTTACATTATAAGGATTGGGCGGATTATTATATAAATCATCCCTGGTGTTTGGATATTTTGCATCGGTGGAATATGCACCACGAATACGGCCTGGTTTATCTGCTAAAAAATTAATAAGGTTGGAATATTCCCAACGTCCATTCCATGAGTTTACAAAACCATAGGTAAGGTTGTAAAATTCATTGTGTGTACCCACAGTAAATTTGTGAATACCGTTTGTGTAAGTAAGATTGTCGCTCAATTCTATTGTTTGCTGCTTCATGTTATAAATTGAAGCTTCACGCCATGTACCCACCCATGCAGCACCACCGCCAATATCCATGAAAGGGGAAAGTGTTCCCGGAAAATCCCTGTACTCATGCACATTGATGTAGTTTGCATTAAACTGGTTACTGGTATTGCCGGAAATTTTTGTTTTTAACTCGGCAGAAAGATTTACGTTCTTTGTATGCTGTGTAAAATCTGTAGAGCCAAACTGGAAATTGGTAGAAGTGCGTTCCAAATTATTTCCCCAGCCATTTGTATAAATGCCCCTGAGTGTTAAGCTATTTTTGGGATTAATATTAAAATCCAGTCGTGCAAATATCTTATCGCTGTTGGTGACTATCTTATATGCTCCCTGGTAAGCGCCTGCATCATAATT
>DAOLYC010000224.1:0-4572 GCA_035425605.1 Ferruginibacter sp. | reverse complement strand
GGGATTTGTTATACTTCCATTTCCGGTTGCATCATTTCCTGCAGGACTTATATAATAAGTTGCTGCGTTTGTTATGCTGCAAAAGAATAAAGAAATAATGAGTACTAATAATTTCATTATTGGACTTATTGGATTTTAAATACTTAATTTAATTAACGCAAAATGTACCGGTTTATTATTATTACTAAGGTTTACAACTTGTATGGTTGTGGTAAGTTAAAAAAGCCAGACATTTTTAAAGGGTGCAGAAGGGCAAAAATAGTGCTACGTTTACTATTTTTTTATGGGTATGATTCTCCTAAATTTATATACGAAAATTTCATTTATATATAACAGATTTATAAATTATATAAACAAATGATTATAATAAAATGAAAGAGAAGAAAAGTTAAAATATATGGCTTATGTAAAGAAAAAAGCAAAAATTTGTTAGTAAATTATATGTAAATGTTAATAAAATAAATAAAAAATTAACTTTTTTGAATGTTACGGTAAATATTAGAACATATAAAATATTAATGATTTATGTGTTACAGTAACAATAATTTTAGAAGCTTATTTTTTTTATTACATACAATAATTTTCAAATAAATTTGTTTTTTTAAAACCAAATCATTTACTTTAAAAGAATAATTAATAACTAAACTACAAAGTATTTTATTACCTGAATATAAAAGCCTGGCTACCCTTAAATGAAAAGAAGGACATTTTTACTTTCGGCAACTGCTGTTACGCTGGCAGCAGTTTCAATACCAGCAATTAAGTATTTCAAAGGCCGATCAAAACATTATGATACTATTGTGATTCCTGATGAGCTTAGTCGTTTTTGCGATGAAAAGACTTTACGGGATATTGGCATCAAGTACCGAAAAGCAATGCCACAGGAAGAAGGTAAAGCCGTTTTGAAAAAACTGTTACTAACAGACCTCAATGGTAAAGCAATTTCTGAAAAAACAGACACTTACACATTAATTGAATTGCTGGATACCAAAATACATAATGACTTTGAATCCAATTTAATATTTATAATGGATGGTTGGGTAATTGCTCAAACAGAAGCACGCCAGTGCGCCTTACTTTCACTAACTTAAAACAAATTTATTTCACATGCTTATTGATGCCAGGCAAATAGAAAACAACACAAAAATAGAAGGTGACATTTGTATAATTGGTGCAGGTGCAGCAGGTATAAGCATTGCACTTGAATTAGAAAAAACATTTAAAAACATAATTTTACTTGAAGGCGGTGGAATGGAATATGATGACAGGATACAGGAATTGTACAATGGTAAATTAACCGGTCATCCTTACTATCCAATGAAAGCCAGCAGGCTGCATTATTTTGGAGGAAGTACAGGCCATTGGGGAGGAATGTGTTCTACATTTGATGATATAGATTTTGAAAAAAGAGACTGGGTGGAAAACAGCGGATGGCCTATTAAAAGAGAGGACATTGCTAAATACTATCCTAAAGCCACATCAATTTTAGACCTTGGCTCAAGCGATTGGAGCCTGGATTATTGGTTGAAGAAGGATGCTGATTTAAAACCTTTACCACTTGATAGTAATGTTATCTGGACCAAAATGTGGCAGTTTAGCCCACCAACTCGATTTGGGAAAAAATATAAAGATGCCATTGTAAATTCAAAAACCATACAACTATACACCTATGCCAATGTAGTGGATTTAGATGCTACTGAAAATATTACCGCAATAAACCAGGTTACAGTTAAAAATTATACAGGTAAAGTGCATACGGTAAAAGCAAAAAACTACATACTTGCGTGCAGTGCTATGCAAAATGCAAGGGTATTGTTGGCTTGTAATAAACAGGCGCCAAACGGACTTGGAAACGATAATGATATTGTTGGCCGCTACTTTATGGAGCATGTGGAAATTAAAAGTGGCGAACTTTGGCTTAACCATACTGATAAACTGAAACTATATTTAATGGAACAGTTTACAAAAGAAAGAGCCGAGCTGGCAATATCGCCACAAAAGCAAAGGGAGCTGCAAATTCTTAATGGTTCAATCTCTTTAATGCCTTTAGAGATGTCGAATAAAACCATACCTTCTGTAAAGCTTTGGTCCAATGATGATCCACGCAAAAGTTTAGATACGTTTAAAAAATATTCAACCCTTGATAAACGTAATTTCATTCAACGATTCTTTTCCAAAAGCATCTTTCAATCTTATGGAATGTTTACCAGGGCAGAGCAATTGCCTAACCCTCAATCAAGGGTTGTTTTAAGTAACGAAAAAGATGAACTAGGTATACCCAGGGCAAACCTTCATTGGGCATTATCTCCCATTGATAAGAAAACAGTATTTAATATTAATAAGCTTCTGGGACAACAAATAGGTGCTGCAGGTATTGGCCGTGTAAAACTGAGAGATTTTTTACTGGATGGTGATGTACAATTACCCGATTATACTAGCGGTGGTTGGCATCATTTGGGTACTACCAGGATGAGCGAAGATCCTAAAAAAGGAGTTGTAGATGCCAATTGCAAAATACACGGCATTGATAATTTATATGTTGCTGGTTCTTCCTGTTATGCAACCGGCGGTGCCGTAAATCCTACGCTTACTGTAGTTGCAATAAGTTTAAGGCTGGCCAATCATATAAAAGAAAAGATGGCAATTGTATAAAGCTATGCAGAGATTTTATGTGAGGTTGTATTTCTCTTAAAGTTTAATTTTTTTTTCCAGGCAAACAAACACCAGGTAACAACAGCCATTAATACTATTGCAGTAAAACTGTAAATAAGAAAGTGTTCAGCATAATAAAAAAATATGGCAGCAAAGCAGCTAGTGAGATACCAATACCAACTTTCGAGTTTCTTATTTGCAGTAAGCCAAAAACCTGTAAGAGCAGTTGCATAAACAATGTATGCCATTAAAGCTATAGTTTTAAATGCTGCATTTTTATTAATTATCCAATTGGCAATTAAAAGAAATATAAATGCTGAAGAAAAGACAAGCAACTGTAAGGCAATTTCTTTTTTTGATGACATGCTTATACGTACGATACGATGCCCACGCCTGTTCCTTCGCCGCCAAACCAACCAACCATATATGCATAATGCACTAAATGTTATTGCGCTTAAAGTATTTATAATACTTTCTCCCTCATCTAAACATGCAAACAGAAAAATTATAGCCATTAAAGAAAAAGACAAATATGAATAAATGTTTTCCTTGCTACAAAACCACAACGCTATGAATAAAATAACAATAGCAATAAATTCAGGAACGGAACTGTTTTTTAGTTCATAATATACAGGCCTTATAATTTGCTGTTTAAAATTAAAGCCCGGAGTTTTTATTGAAGCATCAATTTTGTTTTTTTCAAAAATATAATGGCGGGGCAACCCACTTATAAAAAAGGGTTTATTATTATTTCCATTACCCATCAGTATATTGTTTGCAACAACTAAACTATCAATTGCAAAACCCGGGTTTGCAAAAACTGGCGCTACATTAAAATTTTTAATTGTATTGTTTTGTATGAAGATCTTTGCTGCGTTCTCTGCTCCGCTTATTTCAATACCGTATAACGGAGCATTATTTTCTGCAGCAATAAAACTGTTATTATAAATCTGTAAATCATCAATATAATAACTGGCCTCATTCTTTATTACAACACCCCTGCTTATATTTATACCATTACCATTATTGCCATTGCCGGTTTTACTGCCAATTTCTTCAAAGCGGTTGTTCCTTATAGTTATATCGGTCATACTTCTGTTGCCTTCAGTATAAAAGATGATACCGCCTGCCAGCTTGGTAAAAATATTATTTTCAATGATAACCGCATCTGTCGAAACCTCAAATATCAAACCACTTTCAAAATGCTTGTTTAGTAATTTCTGGCCAATTTTATTATGATGAAACCAAACGCCGTATTCAGCTTCATCCTTACTAGTTTTTACAAAATCAACAGCGCCTTGTATAGTATTGTTATAAATTTCCATACCACCCAAAACATTCCAAAATTCAATGGCAAAATCCCAGCCATCATCTCCACCATAATTACCCATAAACGGAACCTTAATAATGCTGTTATTGTAAATCTTTACATTCTTTAAATAACCATCATTGCTGTATTTTATGGCAAAGCCATTATAACCAACTGGCCGCTGAGTTTGTGTGATGGTATTGTTGTAAATAAGTATTCCATCCTGCCCGCCAATATTTAAACATCCTCTACCGTATTTACCTGTAGGCGTATTGTATGCAGCACAGTTATTAAGTATATTATTGTAAAACTTATTACCCGTTGCAAAAATTTCAGGGGCGGCTTCTACATTATCATTTCTGCCATCAAAAATTACACCCCTGTCGCTAAAATCTTCAATAGTACAATCATGTATTCTAACATTGCTTCTTCCGGAAACTGCAATACCCCAAAAGGTAGAAAGTTTTTGTCCGTCGAATTTTAAAAATGAAATTTCCTGGTTACCATTTGTTCCTTCGGGAGATCGTAACGATAGCAACTCTGTCCAGTCTTTTGTGATACTGCTTTGTATTACAGAACTGATGCCTTCACCTTCGATACTTACACCAACA
>DAOLYC010000223.1:0-4586 GCA_035425605.1 Ferruginibacter sp. | reverse complement strand
GATTGCATGGCAGCATCAATTTGAGCTCTTACTTTATCTTTAAAATTGGCATTAATAGGAATTACAACAGCAGTTTTTTCCCATTTAATTTCCAGTAAACAGTTTGTAGCTGTTACATCGGAAAACTCCATGGTAAAACTTTCAATTTTGTTTTTACTTTTTATTGGTTCCACTTTAAACCTTACAACATCTTCCGATTCTTTGTATCCATCTGTGCCCCAGTTTTTCAATCCCTTGTTTAAAATAATTTCCCATGCATCCACATTTGGAATAGTATAAATTACATACGTTCCGGTATCAATCTTTTTTCCATTAATTTCTACAGGTTCGCTAAAAGCAATACGGGTAGCTGCATTAGCGCCTGTACGCCATAGTTTGTTGTAAGGCACAAGGTCGCCATAAATTTTTCGCCCCTTTGCCGATGGACGGGAATAGGTTAAGGTGATGTTACCAATGCCAAAATCCTGCTTAACTGTTTGTGTGGGTGATGGTGCTGGCATTTTTACCTGTGCGCTGCTTGTTATGGCAATTCCAGCAATTGCAATAGCTGCTAGTAATATTTTTTTCATGATAATAAATTTTTTTTAATGACTGTAAATATACAACAAAAGGATAAGTGAGAATGATTGATTTGCCTAAAAAAATAGTCTTTATGAAGAAAGAAAAAAAATTTTGATTAGAACTTAACTTTTACGCTTACAGAAGATTTCTTGCCCTTTTTCACTTTCCATTGTGGGCCTTCCATGAGCAGTCGTTTTGCTGCTTCATCATATTGAGCGCCAAGTGATTTACTTACTTTTATATTAGAGATGGTACCATTCTTTTTTACGTCAAAACTGAGTTCAACTTCTCCATGTATATCCCGCTTTATCATTTCTTCGGGTATATCAAGGTTATTGGCTACATAGGTATTGTATTTATCCCAGCCATCTGCTGGCTCTATATTTACTGTACTATCAGAGAGAAGGATAGCTCTTCTGGATGGCTGTGGCGAAGCGGCATTGCTGCTCCTAACAACCATGCTGTTCTTTTCTTCAGATGCATCTTCCTGTAAAACAATCTTAGTTTGAGGCTGGTTATTGTAAATAGTAACTGTTTTTGGCAAATATCCCACAGATTTCAGTTCAACCTGTAATACGCTATCGGTGGAAATCAATCGTAACATGCCTTTGGCATCGGCATACGTGCCAAAATTATCTTTCTTTACTGAGATATTTGTAAAGGGCAAAGCTGTATTATCAGCACTTATAATCTGTGCTGTAAAAAAATTATTTAAAATTGATTCTTTTTTCGCTGTTGAAGCAGTTTCAATTTTATTACGGATAGATTCATCATCTATAACAGCTTTTGAAACCTGCTTTTTTGAAGTCTTTACAATTTCCTGCGTTTGATCCCGATTTACACCTACCGATTCGGAAACTGGTGTTGATGCTGTTTTGTTTCCTTCTTCACTCTTAACAGGATTGGCTGTAGGTTCGGTAATGGCAGTTTCTGTTTGTTTGTTTACTGCATCCTGGCTACTAAGTTCCGAAGGCTTTGTTTTTGTTGTTACCTGTTTAGCCAAATCCTCTTTATTGTTTGATGCATTGGGGTTTACCGATACGGTTACCGAAGCCTGCGTTTCAATTTGTTTACTGGTATCGGGTATTACCGTTTTTACTGATGCAATTTGTGTTTCCTTTATTCCGCTTGTATTATTCTTTTTAGTAAGTAAATAAGTAGTAGTTAAACCGGCTCCTATAATAAGTATGGCGGCAATAGCTTTCCACCAATTTTTATTTGATTTATGCAATGGAATTACTTTTGCACCCTTGCCCTTTTCAGCTACCTGTTGATAAAGTGTTACTAATTGTTTATTAAGATCTTCGTTTTTAAACATTTCATAGCCTTCCATAGCATCTGCTAAAAACGGGTCGTCCAACGCAGCTTTTTCCATTTCATGCATTTGTTTAGGCAAAAGCTTACCAGCATGATATTTTTCAATATCCTGGAGGGTATAATTATTTTTATCGGGGCCGTTCATCACTTTACTTATCAGCTTTTATTTGATTGTCTTCCATACAAATCTTTAAGTTACGTTTACCATTTTGTATATAGCTTCTCACTTTATTCCATTCAAAACCGGTTATTTCAGCAATCTCATTATAACATTTGCTCTCCATGTAAAACAGTTTAACTGTTTGTTTTTGTTCATCGGGTAATGTATCAATACAAAATTCCATTTTTTTAAAATTCTCCTCTTTTTCCAAAGCTTCGCCATTCAGATGCGTATTTTGTTCGGAATACATAAATACTGGGTTAAATTCTGTTGTTTTCATATTACGTGGGCTTCTTAATTGCATCAGGCAATGATTACGGGCCAATACATGCAGCCAACCTTTAAAATTATCAACTTCATGAACCTTTAGTTTGGTGTTCAATTCATCAAAAATATCCATTACGGCATCTTTGCTGCGTTCAACATCTTTAAAATATTTTAAACATACACCAAAAACCAACTCCATATAACGCTGGTATAATGTACTTAAAAAATTAATGTCGCCACTTGATTTAAAAGCAGTAACAAGTTCCTTGTCAGTAGAATTATCCCTCGATATGTTTTTTAAAAATGCCAAACCTGTGCTTTATATGGGTATTGATTATTTTTTTTTAATAGAATATGTTTCTAAATTAATTCTTTCTTATTAAACATGATATAAGATTATACAATACAGGCAAATAATCCATCACTCAAAATAAACTTTTACTGTTTGATAAAATAGCCGGCTGTTCATATACTGGCTTTGTTGTAATTGTTTAGGCGAAAAAGTTTCCAAACCGAGCAAACCGGCCGCATTGCCTTTATTAATGGCTATTTCTAAATAACCCGCCGAGTTAAAGAGTGCAAGTTTTTCACCTTCATGCACATCGGCATAGGTTTCGCTGATACGGTCAATAATTTCATCCCGTTTAAAAGCAATTGTAAAGTGGCGGCCTTTCCGTTGTTCTTCAAACTCATCTTTATGAATATTTACAATTACATTTTCAAAATTATCAACAAAAATTATCTGCCCTTCAATATAATTGGGGCCTAATAATGGCCGTATGGGATTTTTAACCTGTATTGAAACTGAGGCATCGCCTACTTCATCAATTCTTTTTCCGCTGCAAATGGCATTTATGGCTGCGGCAAATACAGCTGTGCAATAAACTGTGTTCTTTTGTTTATCTTTTTCTAAAGGCAGTGCTGTAACTTTTTGGGGTACTTCCTCCAGCATCATGGTAAGCAAACCATTATCTGCACAGGCTATATAATGTCCATTATGTTCTGCCAGCAGTAAATGTTCGGGTTTTTCTTCAAACAAATTAACGAGAATTAGATGAAAAGTGCCTGCTGGAAAATTATTAATGGCATTGCGGCAAACATAAGCAGCCTGTGGATAATTAAACGGTAAAAGATTATGTGATATATCCACCAGGTTAAAATCTTTATTGGCCTGCAATAACTGCCCTTTGATGGCGCCAATTAAAAAATCCTGGCTACCAATATCCGAAGTAAGCGTTAGTAAAGGCATTTTTAAGCTGTTTATTTTTAACCGGCTGTTGTAAACTATCTGAAAATTTATTGAATCATTTTACAAGTTGGCCATTTTTAAAAAAGAATTTTTTTACAAACTTATCTGCAAGTGACGGGAAAAAGCGATTAATAAATATCGTACGCTTTCCTGTAAATGTTAATACCAATGTTCGTTTTCTTTTTTCAATGGCTTTTAAAATAAGAGCTGCACATCTTTCTGCGCTCATCATTTTACCTTCATCCATTGGGCTTTCGCCCTGTGCTTTTCCTTGTTTATCCAATGCGGCATTGCGTATGTTTGAAGATGTAAACCCAGGGCAAACCCACATTACGTTCACTTGCTGGTCAATCATCTCTGTTCGTAATGCTTCTAAAAAACCATTGATGGCAAATTTACTGGCCGAATAGCCACTCCTGCCGGGCAAGCCTCTAAATCCGGCAATGGATGATACGCCTACAATTGTTCCTTTGCGATTTATTATTGAATTGAGCGCCAGCTTGGTACAATACAAAGTGCCGTTAAAATTTACATCCATCACTTTTTGGATAACTTCCACATCCAAATCCTTTAACAAGGCCCTCATGGAAATTCCGGCATTATTTACAAGTATATCTATGCCGCCAAAAACCTGGATAGTAGTATTAATAAAATTCTTGCAATCGTTATAATCACTAACATCGGCCACCATTGTATGTAAATGTTTGCCGGCATGCAGCATCTGAAGGTCGTAAAGTTTATCCTGGTTGCGGCCACAAGTTGCCACTTTTGCACCCTGTTGTATAAGGGCATCTACAAGCGCTTTGCCAATACCTTCGCTTCCCCCCGTAATTACCACTACTTTATCTTTAAAATAAAAATCATTCATATCTACAAAAATAGAGGATTAAACTGCCCAACACAATTTTACAGTAAAAAAAGAGCAACGGGCACTATAAAAAGAAAAAGGGAACCCGTTAAAGAATTCCCTTTGTGAACTGGCTGGGACTCGAACCCAGGGCCCATACATTAAAAGTGTATTGCTCTACCAAC
>DAOLYC010000222.1:0-4603 GCA_035425605.1 Ferruginibacter sp. | reverse complement strand
TGGGCTTGATGAGCTGTGATATATTCTGCCATAGTTCTTACGGTTTTAAAAACTTTTGGCCCGTCTTCTGCATTGGAAAGTTTTATCTTGTAATGTTGCTGAAGTAAAACTATCAGTTCCAATGCGTCTATTGAGTCTAACCCAAGCCCTTCAACAAATAAAGGTTGATCATCCCCTATGTCTTCTGGTTTGGTATCCTGCAAATTCAACTGGGCAATGATCTGCATTTTCAGATCCGACATTAATTTATCCATTTTGTAACTGGTATATTTTATATAAATTTTCTTTTGTAAAAATAATGGAATTAACGCTTTTAAATTTCTCTATTAAAAATAAAACTGCTTTATACTCATTATTTAATACTTCAACCCAACCGCAAATGCAGCATTGCAATATATTGTTATATGCCAGGTTGCTTACATATTGATGAATAAACCCAGCATCAAACTCATTACAAATAAAAAATGCGTTTTCTCCTTTAAAATGATGTGTGATGGATATTTCTCCAATTACAATGTTGGGTAATGTGTAAACAAATAAGGCCGGGCTTGCCATTTCCTTTGTTGTTGCTACATATTTAATGTCTGTATCCAGGCTGCTGTTTGCGTTCATCAAAACAATGCCCGTTTCATCAGGCTTATATTTTGCTGCATCAAAATTGTTACGCAGTAAAACTTCATTGGCAAGCCATCCCAGTTTACTTAAATTATCCATCTTATGAAACTTGGGATATTGAATATTCAAAAAACGATAAACCGAAACAAGAAAATCTGGCAGAGTAGCTGCTTTATTTTCAAATATAGATTGTTCATTTTTAGATACAACATGATTGGTTATCACACAACTGGCAGATATATATAAATCGTTTGACAATCTTTTAAAGGTAATTAATTGATGTTATGCTTTATAGGAATCTCTTAATGTTATTAATTTAGCTAATTTTTGTAATGCGGTTTCATGATCTTTAACATAGGGGTTACTGGTATCCCAAACATAACCAGCCAGTACCGAGCATATCATACTTTTTATTTCGGGCACCTGGTTATCGGCAAAAAATATTGTGTCTAATGTTCCATCGTACCAGGCCATAACATAAGAGCGGAAAGTGTTTACACCCTGCATCATAGGCTTTGTATATTCTGCATCCCAATCCACATTTTCTCCATTCAACTTTTTAATTACGAGTTTTGCTGCTGTTTGGCTCGATACGGTTGCCAATGTAACGCCTGATGAAAAAACAGGATCTAAAAATTCGGTAACATTTCCTGTAAGTACAAAACCATCGCCATAAAATTTATTGGTGGTGGTTGACCATGATTGTAAAACCCTGGGTTCAAAAATCATTTTTACATCTTTCATCCTTTCAGCAAGGTAGGGTTCAGTTGCAAGCAAAGCCCTCATCTGCTCTTCGGGGGCACTTTGTGTGGCATCAAAAAATTCGGGATTGCCAACAAAACCTACAGATGTATTACCACTTGAAAAAGGTATTACCCAAATCCATACTCCTTTTTTATGTACAATAATGGTGATGCGGTTTGGCTCATCATCCATGGTACGATTTTTATCAACCACATGTGTAAATAATGCTTTTCTTGGGGGCAGGTTTGATGGCTTATCCAAATTAAACAAACGGGGTATCACTCTTCCATAGCCGCTGCCATCAACAATAAACCTGGCTTTTATCTGTTCTTTGTTTCCATTGATATCTTCAACTGTTGTTACAGAATCTGATCCGTTAAATTCGATATGAGTAACTGCTGTTTCGTAACTAATTGGCACACCCATTTTTTCAACAGTATCGGCTAATTTTTTATCAAAATCGGCTCTTGTTACCTGCCAGGTATTGGTCCATCCTTTTGTAAACTGATCAGAAAATTTATAGTCGCAGATTTTTCCATTCTTCACAAACTTGGCTCCGTATTTTTCCTGGAAACCACATTCCCTAACTGCATCTAAAAAACCTGCTTCGTCCAGCGCCTCCATACACCTTGGCAGTAAACTTTCGCCAATTACAAAGCGTGGAAATTTTACTTTTTCTACAATTTTTACTTTAAAGCCTGCTTTATTAATAATAGAAGCTGCAACAGTGCCCGCCGGGCCTGCGCCAATTACCAGTACATCTACCTGCTCTGTTTTCATATTTATTTTTATTTTCTTTTTTTACATTTTATGAGTGTTTGGCTAAGGCCAATATGGTCAGTTTGTTCCGTTATTTCAAAACCTGCATCTTCTACACATTTAAAAAAAACTTCGGAGCTATACATTTGGCTGTTACCGTTGGCCAGTGCGGTAAAGTAGATGGATGTTTGTTGTAAACAAAAAGCGGCCACTTCAAATTTCTGTTTGTCCCAATAAGGTTCCAGTATCATCACTTGTCCGTTTTCATCTAATGCTTCATAACATCTTTTTAAAATTGAAACAATCTCAGCTTCAGAAAAACAATCCAGGAACTGGCTCATCCATATCACATCAAATCCTTTAGGAAATTTTATTGTTTCGTCCAGAATATTTACCGGCAAAAAATCAACCCTGTTATGCAAGCCAAGTTCTTCTATCTTTTTTTTGGCAACATTCAACTGCCCGGGTAAATCCATGATAGTGATATGAACATCGGTCGAAAATTTTGTAGATGCAATTGCCCATTTACCGGTATTGCCACCAATATCCAATATCTTTTTTATGCCATCTTTATATACCATTGGTAATACCAGCGGAAAAGCATCATCAGAAAAATAATGATCGAAACTGAACCAGCTTTTTTGTACATGCGGTGGCAATTGCGAAAGCCCTTCATAAATGGTGGGCCAGTTACCAAATTCCTTTAACCCTACAGCCTTTCCTTTTTCAATACTTTCATCCAGGTAAAAAAGTCCTTTATAATTTACATCATGTACAAAATCCATATTGGTTATGGTTAGTGAATCGTGTAAAATAAAATATCCGGTTTTACCCAGGGTATATTTTTTTTCATTAACCAAAACCAATCCAAGGCCAAGCCCCGATTCCAGTAAAACCCGTACAGCATAAATTGAAAGTTTCAGTTTATCGGCAATCTCTTCTATGGTTATTCCGGTTCTGCCACTGTCTTCAATTAGTTTTAAGATGCCGCTGTTACGCAACACCCGTGCCGCCTGAAAGATGACCGGCCCAAATGCAATCCACTGGGCGGCTTCCTTGGCATCAAATGCCGATTTTTTATCTTTAGAGAAAAAGTTCATACCTGTTTAATTACTTTTTTAAAGGTTTAAATTATTGTTTACTAAAAACCATTGCTGCATTACAACCGCCAAAACCAGAAGCTGTTTTTAAGCAATGTTGTAAAGTTGATTTTATTATTGATGTACAAACATTTACTGGTTGTGTTACGCCGGGGGTTTCAAAACCGGGAGTTGGTAATACCGTATTTTCTTTTAACGATTTGATAGAGACAACCGATTCTATTAAACCGGCTGCACCTAATGTATGGCCATAATATCCTTTTAAACTGTTTACAGGAACATCTTTTAGTCCGGCAAGGGTTATAGCTTTAGCTTCCATTTCATCATTAAAAATGGTAGCAGTGCCATGTGCTGATATGAACCCAATATCTGTTGTATTAACAGCAGCCATTTTCATGGCTTTGTTTATAGCAAGGTTTAATTCTTCTCCTGTACGGGACGGACCCGAAATGTGATTGGCATCGTTACTGACCGAACCGCCGGTTACTTTAATGCCCGAAGAAAATTCTTTATTGCTTGTAAGTACAATGGTACTTGCGCCTTCGCCTAAATTAATTCCATCACGTGCCGCATCAAATGGCTTGCAAACATTGGGGCTTATTGCCTGAAAAGATTGAAAGCCAGATAATATGAATTTGCTAATTACATCTGCTCCGGCAACTATAGCATGATTGTATTGGCCTGACTGTATCAACCGCATTCCTGTTATTATGGCCAACATGCCCGATATGCAGGCATTAGATATTATTACAGGCTGATGTATAAACCCGAAATGATTTGCAACCACTCTTGCCGAGCTGTTTAAAGAAATTCTTTCATAAAGATCATCAGAAGCTTTCTCTGTTTCCAGCAAACTTATATTTCCTTTGGTAGAAGAAATAATAAGAACACTTTTTTTATCGGTAGGTTTTACATCTGTATTTGCCAATGCATCGCTGATGGATGTAATAAGCAGTTTTTCAAATTTTGTGTAATTATCGGCCAGGATATTTTTATCAATTTCTTTTTCGTTTGTAAACAATGCTGCATAAAAAGGCTGCTCGCAGAGGCGATTATTTTTCTGCAATTTTATTCCCGATATGTTTTTTGTAAGCTGCTCAAAATTTTCGGCAGTATTTACACCAATCGGCGATAAAATATTATCTGAACTTATAAAAATTTCTGTCATTGCTTCTAAATCATTAAATCAACCCATGTTTCTTTTTCCAGTCTTCAAAAAAAGGCGGGTTAGCCAGTTGAAGCAATAAATCTTCCCTATTTAAAAAAACCTGAACCGATGAACCGGTTGCTACTATTTCGCCGGTTGCAGCATTGGATAACCTATAATTGAATTTCATTTTAGCAGCGTCTGTAGGAATGTATATCGTTTCTACCTTCACACTATC
>DAOLYC010000221.1:0-4617 GCA_035425605.1 Ferruginibacter sp. | reverse complement strand
GCTTTAATGGATTAGGTTCATTTGTGGGGCCTATTATTGCCGCAAAACTTTTTTTTGGCGCAGATGCCGGTAGTGGTAACCTTGATTCGGTTCAGTTTGTGTATATCATCATCGGTATTATGGTGTTATTAATTGCCGGTTTATTTGTAAGAACAGTTTTACCCGAAATAAAAGAAAGTACTTTAGTATCGCACCAGGTGCAGGATACAAAACCATTGGCAAATCACAGCCATTTTATTAATGCCGTTATTGCACAATTTTTTTATGTTGCTGCACAAGTTGGTGTTGCTGCTTTATTCATTAATTATTGTATTGAAGCAGATAAGAGTATAGATACCACCAAAGCATCTTACCTGCTTTCTGTAAGTTTATTGCTTTTTACAGCAGGACGTTTTGTAGGCACAGCACTAATGCGAAAAATAGCACCCAACCGCCTGTTACTGATTTATTCGTTGATTAATATTTTATTATGCGCTTTTGTAATTTATATGAAAGGCTGGATTTCTGTATATGCATTGATGGCGGTTTTCTTTTTTGAATCAATTATGTTTCCAACCATTTTTGCATTAGGAGTAAAAGACCTTGGGCATCACACAAAAAAAGGTTCTTCATTCATCATCATGTCAATTGTTGGTGGCGCATTGGTGCCATATTGTATGGGTATGATATCGGAAAAAGCAACTGCTAACGCCTATATTATACCTTTATGCTGCTTTGTAGTTGTAGCCTGGTTTGGATGGAAAGGGTATAAAATAAAACAATAAATATGTTTACACTTAACAATAAAGTTGCAGTAATTACCGGCGGCGGAAGTGGCATTGGCAGGGCAATAGCCGTTACATTTGCTAAACAGGGGGCAATCATTCATATTATAGAAATGGATAAAAGTGCTGCCGATGCTGTTGTAAATGAAATAACACAACTGAATGGTAAAGCATTTGCACATCATTGCAATGTTTCAATACAAAAAGAAGTGATAGCTGTATTTGAAAATATTGGCAATATAAATATTCTTGTAAATAATGCCGGCATTGCTCATATTGGCAAAGCCGATACTACAACTGAAGAAGATTTTGACAGACTGATGCAAGTGAATGTGAAAGGCGTTTATAATTGTATTTATGCTGTTATTCCACATTTAAAAAAATCAAGTGGCGGTAGTATTATTAATATGGCATCCATTGCAGCGCATGTTGGTTTGCCAGATCGTTTTGCATATAGTACAGCAAAAGGTGCAGTAATGGCTATGACCATGAGTGTAGCAAAAGATTATTTACAAGAGAATATACGTTGCAATTCCATTTCCCCGGCAAGAGTACATACTCCATTTGTTGATGGCTTTTTAAAAAAATCTTACCCGGGCAATGAGGCTGCTATGTTTGAAAAACTTTCCAAAACACAACCCATTGGCCGCATGGGTAAGCCAGAAGAAGTGGCAGCATTGGCACTTTATCTTTGTAGCGATGAAGCTTCTTTTATTACAGGATGCGATTACCCGATTGATGGAGGCTTTATTAAACTTAATAATTAAGAATATTATGAAACTGATTAGAATTGGCGAACCCGGTAAAGAAAAACCTGCTGTAATCATTAACAATAATTGGTTGGATGTATCTGATTATATAACCGATTATAACGAAACATTTTTTGCTAATGACGGGCTATCAACATTAAAAAAAATTATTGCAGATAAAGCGTTAAAGCCTGTTGATAAAAATCTACGACTTGGCTCACCCATTGCAAGACCATCAAAAATAATTTGTATCGGTTTAAATTATTCCGATCATGCAAAAGAAAGTAATATGCAATTGCCTGCCGAGCCAGTTATTTTTTTTAAATCAACAACAGCGCTTACAGGGCCAAATGATAATTTAATAATTCCTAAAAACAGCACAAAATCTGATTGGGAAGTAGAACTTGCACTTGTGATTGAAAAAAAAGCATCTTATATACAAGCAACCGAAGCCATGAATTATGTAGCCGGATATGTTTTGCATAATGATTATAGCGAACGGGCATTTCAAATAGAAAGAAGTGGCCAATGGGTGAAAGGAAAAAGTTGTGATTCATTTGCACCCATTGGGCCCTGGCTGGCTACAACAGATGAATTTGAAGATGTAAATAATTTGCGTTTATGGCTAACAGTAAATGGAAAGATGATGCAAGATGGGAATACAAGAAACCTGGTATTTAATATTCCATACCTCGTTTCTTATGTAAGTCACTTTATGACTTTGTTACCCGGCGATATTATTTCTACCGGAACACCAGCCGGTGTTGGCATGGGGCAAAAGCCTTTACCAGTTTATATACAACCAGGCGATGTGATTGAACTGGGTATTGATGGACTGGGAAGCAGTAAACAAACTGCTGTGGCTTATACTGCATAATATTATGAAACAGCTAAAAAAATATTGCCTGGCATTAGACCTTAAAGATGAACCCGCTTTAATTGCAGGATACGAAACGTATCATAAAAATGTTTGGCCTGAAATAATAGAAAGTATAAAAGATTCTGGAATAGAGATATTGGATATTTACCGCACCGGTAATCGAATGTTTATGATAATTGAAGCTGCTGATGATTTTAGTTTTGAGAAAAAATCAATTGCTGATGCTGCTAATACTAAAGTGCAGGAGTGGGAAGACCTTATGTGGAAATTTCAACAATCATTGCCTTGGGCTAAGCCGGGAGAGAAATGGATATTGATGAATAAAATATTTGAACTGCCATGAAGATAGATGCACATGTTCATTTCTGGAATTATGATGCAGTAAGGGATTCGTGGATTACTGACGATATGAAAATTTTACAGCAGGATTTTTTGCCCAGGCATTTATTTGTTCAATTAAGCGAAAATGAATTGGATGGTTGTGTGGCTGTGCAGGCAGATCAAAGTGAACAGGAAACCCTTTTCCTGGTAGAGCTTTCAAAAAAAAACATATTTATTAAAGGCGTGGTAGGCTGGATAGATTTACAAGATGCTGATATTGAAAAACGATTAGATTATTTTTCACAATTTCCAATCATTAAAGGCTGGCGCCACATTGTACAATCGGAGCCGGATGGTTTTTTGCAAACCAAAAATTTTCAACGGGGAGTACAAATGTTATCAAAATATGGATATACGTACGATCTTTTGATATTTCAACATCAATTAAAACAGGCATACAATTTTGTTTCAAAATTTCCGCAACAAAAAATTGTAATTGACCATTGTGCAAAACCAAACATAAAAAATCAACTAATTAAAGAATGGAAAAATTATTTGAAAGCGTTGGCCACTCAGCCAAATGTGTATTGTAAACTATCTGGATTAATTACAGAAACAAATTGGAGCAAATGGGCTGAGGTTGATTTTTATCCTTATCTTGATATAGTATTTGATTTGTTTGGAACAGATAGGTTATTGTTTGGAAGCGACTGGCCGGTTATGCAATTATCGGGCAACTACCGGCAATGGAAAAACCTGCTTGAAAAATATGTACAAAAATATTCTTCATACGATAAGGAAAAGATTTTTGGATTAAATGCTGTTCAGTTTTATAATCTTTAAATATGGATCTACATTTAAAAGACAAAGTAATAATAGTTACCGGCGGTGCCAAAGGCATTGGTGAAGGTATCAGTAAAATGCTTGCGGCAGAAACAGCCATTCCTGTTATTATCGGTAGAAACGAAAACGATAATGCATCGCTGTTAAAAGAAATTGATAACAAAGGATTTTATGTAACCGCCGAACTAACAAAACCGGAAGAGTGTAAAAAAGCTGTTGAAGTGGTGGTTAAAAAATACGGCCGGATAGATGGCCTGGTAAATAATGCCGGTGTAAATGACAGCGTAGGATTGGAGCATGGCAATTATGATTTGTTTATGGCATCGTTGCACAAAAACCTGGTGCATTATTACCTGGTTGCACATTTTGCATTGCCCCAACTAATAAAATCAAAAGGAGCAATTGTAAACATTGGAAGTAAAGTTGCTGAAACCGGCCAGGGCAATACATCTGCTTATGCTGCCTCTAATGGAGGCCGCAATGCATTAACAAGAGAATGGGCTGTTGAATTGTTGAAATACAGCATACGGGTGAATGCTGTTATCGTTGCCGAATCATATACACCCTTGTATGAAAAATGGATACATTCATTAACAAACCCCAAAGAAAAATTGAAATCTATCACCGAAAAAATACCACTCGAAAAAAGAATGACAACTACTGAAGAGATTGCAAACATGGTAATATTTTTACTTTCAGAAAGATCGAGCCACACAACTGGGCAGCTTATTCATGTGGATGGAGGTTATACACATCTTGACAGATCATTGTAATTGAATGAAATATTTTTTTACCATAATTTTATTATTTTTTGCATACAGTATATATGCACAACCTAAACCGGCACATAATCTTGTTTTTGATTCGCTGGCAAAAAGATGGGATGAAGGGATTCCATTGGGAAACGGCTGGCTGGGCGCATTGATATGGCAAAAAGGCGATAAACTACGTTTATCGTTAGACAGGGTTGATCTTTGGGACGACCGACCCATGCCCCAAATAGATAAACTTAAATTTAATTGGGTGATTGAAAAAGTTATGCAAAACCAATATGATTCTG
>DAOLYC010000220.1:0-4633 GCA_035425605.1 Ferruginibacter sp. | reverse complement strand
CAGTTATTACTGTGGTAATGATAGCAGCAATTAATGTAGGTATTGCAATTTTCTTTAAAATATTTGCTGATGAAGTTTTTTTATACTTGAAATATTGTGTAATAGCGCTTAATAAACCAATGATAATGGCAACCAGGATTACTACTTTATTATAGGAGAATTCAACATTTTCGGGTTGTGCAATGCTGGTACCAAAAATTTTATTGTAAACCGGTACCGATGTTTTAGCAGTGATAAAAATGGCTGTTAAAAATAAAACCAATGAACCAATGAACATCCAAAACTCTCTGGAATTGGTACTTTCTTCTTTTAGCTCAGATGGCATTTTTTTAAGGTTGGCAATAAATAAACCCAAAGAAGGTAATGTAAATGCAGCAACAAAAAGCAATATCATTATATTAATGGCCTGTCCGGCATCTGTAAAAGCATGTACAGATGTATCGCCTAAAATTCCGGTACGGGTTAAAAATGTTGAATACAGCACAAATATAAAAGTGAGGAAAGCAAAAAGGTAACTGGCTTTTAAAGAATGGCCGGTGGCTTTAAAAATAACCATGGTGTGCATACCTGCAATTAAAATTAACCAGGGTACCAACGATGCATTCTCAACCGGATCCCAAGCCCAATAACCGCCAAATGATAAGGATTCATAAGCCCATTTACCACCCATCATAATACCAACACCCAACACACAGGCGCTAAACAATGCCCAAGGCAGTGCCGGGGTTATCCAGTCGCCAAATTTTTTGGTATGTATGCCTGCATAAGCATAAGCAAACGGGATGATGGTAGAAGCAAAACCTAAAAACAGTATTGGAGGATGAATAACCATCCAGTAATTACGAAGTAAAACATTTAAACCTACACCATCTTTTATAAAAGTTAAATAATTAGGCTGACTGAATATGGGGCCTACAATTTCGTTTCTGGTTAAAGTGAAAGGGTTACTGCCAAGGCGTACATCACCTACAAATATTCCTACCAGCATCATCAATAAAAAACATTGTGCTAAACTTATCACCGTCATTACAGGCGCTTCCCATTCTTTTGATTTTAACATGATGATTATCCCCAGAATGCTGTGCCAGATAGTCCAAAGCAAAAAACTGCCTTCTTGTCCTTCCCAAATGCAGGCCAGTAAGTATTTAGGTTCAAGTTCTAAAGAAGCATGTTTATAAGCATACATGTACTCGAAGTAATGGTTGGAGCAGATGTAAAAAATAGTGGCAAAAATAATTACTGCAGATATGAGTTGGGTTGTAAATGCTAATCTTGCAAATGTTAACCAGGATTTTTTTTCTATTAAATCTGTTTTTTTACCGGCTGTAAAAAAAGCAATGGTTGATATGATGGATGCAACAAATGCAAGTAATACAAAAAAATGGCCTATTTGCCCGGGTAATAAATGTTCGCCTTCAAACTGCATCTTCTATGTAATTTGTAATTTATAATTCTATTAATAAGCAGAATCTTGTAGATTGGGTATTGTTTTTTCCAGTTCTTTTTTATCATCCTTGTATTTGCTTGGGCATTTCAAAAGAATGTCTTTACACTCAAAATGATCAGCTTCCATTTTCCCTTTCATTACAATGCGTTCGCTTTTTTCCAGGTCGGTGGGTTTGCTGTTGCGAAAAATAACTTTTGTTTTTCCTCCCAGGCTGTCAACAGCATAAAAAGAAAGGTAGTTTGGGTTTTTGATGGCATCGTATTCAATCGGTTCCGATTTATCAAGTTTTGCAATCAGGTGAACAAAAGTACCTTGTTTCTTTTTTGCCGAGCTTATACTTTCATAAGTTGAAAAATCGCCTGCTGAAAATACTATTAAACCCACAATAAGCGCCGCAATGGCAATAAGAAATATTATATGTGTTTTCTTCATAAAAAAAATTTCGTTGCAAAGGTAATTCAATTGAAGTCTTTCTATCCATTTTGTACCAGCTATTTAGTTTTGTTTAACTCATTTTACCACATACATAATTATTAAGAAACATAAAACCGGTTTATTTTGTAAATATTGCCGTTAATACACTTGCATTCTTTAGCAGTCGCTTATCTTTGCAAAGTTTTTACCCTTGAAAAAATATACTTTTATTTAAACTTATTTTCAGATGACCGATCTTTCTACTTTTGATCCAAACTCGGTTGGTAACCCCGATAACAATATTTTTGGATTGCCATTTACAGAAGAAGATGCCCGGTTAATTATTGTACCCATACCCTGGGAAGTTACTGTAAGCTACAATGCAGGCACAGCAAGAGCTCCCGAAAATATATTTAATTCTAGTATACAAGTTGACCTGTACGACCCCGATATAAAAGATGGCTGGAAACAGGGATTTTTTATGCGGCCTTGCGATAAAAAAGTGCTGATAAAAAGCGATTACCTTCGAAAAGAAGCCGAGTTATATATCAATTATATTGCTCATGGCGAGGCTGTAGCAGATAATAAATTCATGTGTAAATCGCTGAAAGAAATTAATGAAGGCAGCCAATTTTTAAACAACTGGGTTTTTGAACGTACCAAAGAATTGATGGACCAGGGAAAACTGGTTGCACTGTTGGGAGGAGACCATAGTACTCCATTAGGATATTTTAAAGCCATTGCAGAGAAGCATGGAGATTTTGGCTTGCTGCAAATTGATGCACATTGCGATTTACGCAAAGCGTATGAAGGTTTTACATATTCTCATGCTTCAATTATGTACAATGCTTTAGAAGAGATACCTCAACTAAAAAAACTGGTACAAGTTGGTATAAGAGATTATTGCAGCGAAGAAGTTGATTATATAAATGCATCAAACGGGCGTGTAATAACTTATTTTGATAAGGATATTAAAGAACGTCAATTTGAGGGGCAAACCTGGAGACAAATTGTGGATGAAATGGTAAATCATTTACCCGAAAAAGTATATATCAGTTTTGATATTGATGGGTTAGATCCAAAACTTTGCCCTAATACCGGCACGCCTGTTATGGGAGGTTTTGAAACAGAACAAGTATTTTTTATTTTCAAAAGGATATTACAAAGCGGCCGCATAATTGTTGGCTTCGATTTGAATGAAGTAGGCGTAAGCCAGGATGAATGGGATGAAAACGTAGGCGCCAGGTGTTTGTTTAAAATGTGTAATTTATTGGTTGCCTCAAACCCACATTAATGCATTACAACTTTGTACTAAAAGATAATAATGCAAAAGCGTACCGGTTGTTTACCTGGTTTCTATTTTTTTTGCATTTGGCAGTTGCTGGTATAATTTTATATAATACTGCCAGCAAAAATGAAAGACCCGGCATTTACCTGTTAACAGGTTTTTATATTTTGATTGCGTTACTTTATTTTATTACCCGAAAACAAAAATATGCATTTGAAACTTTTAGTTTTACTATGGCTTTATTTTATGCCAGTTTCTGGGTAAAATATGTTGGCGTACTGGCTGCATTCATTTTTGTTGCTGTGTTTTTATTTGTAAATTTCATTCATAAAAAAAAGACAAAATTACTGGTAACCGATGCTGGAGTTCAATTAATAATGATCTTTAAAACTATTGTTTATAACTGGGCCGACATAGATAATTTGGTTTTAAAAGATGGGCTGCTTACCATTGATCTTAAATCGAACAAGTTAGTGCAAACAGAAGTTACCAAAGAAACAAAGCAGGTTGATGAAACTGCGTTTAATAAGTTTTGTTCGATGCAATTAAATAAATAAAAAGGCAAAGATCTATATAACTGCAATTATAAAAATATCATGTTAACCACAAGTCCATATCTTTTATATTCAGATGGCGAAGGAAATATTTTTGAAGATACCTCGCTATATGTAACTGGCCGTAGTGGCTGGGATGCATTACCAGTACCCGTTGATGAATGGATTGCATTGCCCAACGGTGGAAATTTATATGAACTGCCGGGCCGCAAAGGCATTGGCATTGATGTGGTAACAGGAGAGATGCGTATTTGCGAAAAAGGATGGGCAGTTGCAGCATTTATTCCGCCTGCATATACGGGCTTGTACATGGCAGCTTACGAAACTGAAAAAAATGCTCCTACACTTCCATTATTTTGTTATACAACGGCAGGCTGGCTTAATGAAAAAATATATGTACCTGCGGTTAGAATTGAAAATGATATCAGGCAGGAAGCAGAAGGTTACGATGAAAAGTTGATTGAAAACGGTACTGAAAATTTACTACAGGCTTATCCGCACAATCGCCTTGTAAAACACCTGATGGAAAATTGCTGTATGACATATACCTGCCCTGCAGCAAGAAATTTGGCAATTGGCAGATGGGAATGCCCGGTACCTGTTTCGCCTGCTTGTAATGCAAATTGTATTGGGTGTATCTCTTTTCAACCACAAGAAGAAACAATTTTTAGCACGCAAGACAGGTTAACTTTTAAACCCACTGCCGAAGAAATTGTTGAATTCACGGTGCCGCACCTGGAGACAGCGCCTTTTCCTATAATTAGTTTTGGCCAGGGCTGCGAAGGTGAGCCATTACTTATGTGGGAAACCATTCGGGAATCTATCATTGAAATAAGAAAACATACGCAAAAAGGCAGTATCAATATAAACAGCAATGGTAGTATGCCAAAGGCTGTAAAAGCTTTGTGCGAAGTTGGGTTAAACAGCATC
>DAOLYC010000219.1:0-4645 GCA_035425605.1 Ferruginibacter sp. | reverse complement strand
GGCATAATTATTATGTAGAAGGAATGAACTGGCTTACTAAAAATGTGGGTATTGATGGAATTTATTTAGATGATGTGGCTTTCGATCGCATTACTATGAAAAGGATAAAGAGAGTACTTACCAAAGACGGGCATCCTGGTATTATTGATTTACATAGCGCCAACCAATTTAATAAAAACGACGGCTTTAATAATAGCGCCAATTTATACATGGAGCATTTTCCTTACCTAAATAGACTTTGGTTTGGCGAATATTTCAATTATGAAGAAAATAAACCCGATTTTTTTCTTACTGAGGTAAGCGGCATTCCTTTTGGACTGATGGGTGAAATGTTGCAAGATGGCGGCAACCCCTGGCGGGGAATGATTTATGGAATGACAAACCGGTATCCCTGGACCGAAGCTGCCGACCCAAGACCTATTTGGAAATTTTGGGATGAGTTTGGAATGAAAGACACAGAGATGATTGGATATTGGAGCGATAACTGCCCGGTGAAAACAAATAATAAAAATGTGCTGGCAACAGTGTATAAAAAAAATGGAGCTGCACTAATATCAATTGCCAGTTGGGCCGATGTTGATACTGATGTACAATTAAAAATTGACTGGGATAAGTTAGGTATCGATCCATCAAAAGCAACCTTTACTGCAAAGGCGATAAAGAATTTTCAACCGGCAAAATCATTTGCAGTTGATGAAGCGATACCGGTTGCAAAACAAAAAGGCTGGTTATTGATTGTAAAGTAAAATTTTATTAGTATTTATTTTATACATCGTTTTACAATCTTTTGTAATTGCGGCACAACTTCTTTTTCAAACCAGGGGTTTTTCTTTTGCCATATTTTATTTCGTGGCGATGGATGTACCAGGGGTAAATATTTTGGTAAATAGGTTTTATAATTTATTACTGTTTCTGTTAAAGTAGGTTTTAACTTTTCGCTTAAATAATATTTTTGTGCATACTGCCCAATAAGGATTACAAGCTTTGCCTTTTTCATATATTGTAAAAGCAGTGTATGCCAAAGTGGGGCACATTCGGGCCTGGGCGGCAAGTCGCCCGATTTGCCTTTGCCTGGGTAACAAAATCCCATTGGCACCAGGGCAAATAAGTTTGCATCGTAAAACTGCTCTTTGGTTACACCCAACCATCTTCTTAATTCAGTGCCGCTTAAATCATCCCATGGAATACCGCTTAGTTGTACTTTTAAGCCTGGCGCCTGACCTATAATTATTATTTTAGAATTTTTACTTGCTTGTACAATTGGGCGTGGAGGATATGGCAAAAATTTTTTGCAAACTGTACATGCCTTTATTTCTTGTAAAAGTTTATCCATAACAAAACAAGTGAAAGATGTTGATTTTAGCAACATTAGCTATAACCTGTATTTGACAACAAATTTACTTCAATATTGTTTTTCCTTTTAAATAGTGGTAAACTCAAAACAAAATTGGGTTATAAAAAGTTGTGATGCTTTATACATCAATAAAATGTTAAAGCAATAGTTATTTACCGTTAATTGATTTACTTGCATACATAATAACAAAAAATATGAATAAGAAAATTGTTTTTTTAAGTTTGCTTGCAGTTGTTGCAATTATTGTTTTTGCATTTGTGCCTAAGTTAAAACATAGAAATGCAACAGAAAAAGAGAAAACTAAAGCAATAAGTAGCATACCTGCAAATGAAGGAATTCAATTTATAGAATCGAATTGGGCAGCAGCAAAAGCCGAAGCAAAAAAACAAAACAAACTGATTTTTTTGGATGCTTATACAAGCTGGTGCGGCCCCTGTAAGATGTTAAAGCGTAACACTTTTCCTGATAAAGAAGCCGGTGAATTTTTCAATAAAAATTTTATCAATGTAGCCATTGATATGGAGAAAGGCGATGGCCCGGCCGTAGCAGCCCAATATGGTGTTAATGCCTATCCAACTTTAATTTTTGCCGATGCTGATGGCAAAATGGTTGCTTACACAAAAGGTTATATTGATGCCAAACAATTAATTGAATTTGGAAAATTCGGGCTGTCAAAAAAATAGTAGCGTAAATGCTGCAAAAATTACGGCTCATCAATAACTCCATGTACTTTATTATTTGTTTTGTTTTGCCAACTATTTCTTCGCCTTGGTTCTTGGCACACGAAACAATAAGAAGTCATATAGTGAACTCCGTAAAATTTATTTTTTTACAGCAACTATTCACCAATGGAAATGGTTGTTAGAGCCAGCGGTAAATAAAAAATTAGTTGTAGATTATTTAGGGGAGCTTTCAAAAAAAGAGTTGATAAAAATATATGCATTTGTACTGATGCCTAATCATGTACACATTATTTGGCAACAACGTAATAAAAATGGCAAGGAAACAGCACAGGGAAGTTTTTTAAAATACACGGCTCATGAATTTTTAAAAAAAATAAAGATAAATGGTATGTCGAAGCAATATGAAGTTGTTGCAGCTAATAAGAAGCATGAAATATGGCAAAGAGATTCGTTAAGTGTAGAGATATATAGCAGAGCTGTTGCAAGACAAAAGCTAGAATATATTCATTTTAATCCTGTAAATGGAATGTGGAAATTATCAAAAGATGACTTGGATTATTACTATTCATCTGCAAGGTTTTACGAAACAGGAGTAGATGATTTTGGATTCTTACATAACTTATATGAAGAATTTGATGGGGATTAAGCACCGTTGTTTCGTGTGTCACGAACCAAGGCGTAGAAAGTTGTATAATGACAGATAAGTTAAAAGTCAGTTACCCTGGGTCATAAATGAGGCCTACTACTTTTTTCACATTGTCTCACTTAAGAATTATATGGAAGTTTGAAAAAAATTATTTATGCTAAAAATATTTTTTGCCACCCTGTTTATCACTGCATATTTTAATGCAAGTGCCCAGCAACTGAAAAAATTCTATGATGAAAAAACAAAGAAAACTGGTTTTAAGGATTCAACAGGAAAAATCATTGTATCGCCAAAATATGATTATGCAAATAATTTCTATGAAGGGCTTGCCAATGTTAAGAAAGACGGGAAATGGGGCTTTATAGATAATACTGGCAAAGAAATTATTCCTTTTAATTATGATGATGCCAGCTTTTTTTCTGAAGGGCTTGCCAGTGTTGCATTAAATGGCAAACATGGATTTATTGATAAAACTGGAAAACAGATAATTCCTTTTATGTATGACCAGGTAAATATTTTTTCTGATGGATTTAGCACAGTTAAGCTAAACAACAAATGGGGAGTAATAAACCAGTCCGGAAAAGAAATAGCCCCATTAAAATATGACGAGGTAGATAATTACAGTGGATTTCCTGCAAAAGTTGCATTGAATAACAAGTATGGGTTTATAAATAAAACTGGAAAAGAAATTATTCCATTAAAATATGATGAGGTAACAAATTTCAAACAAGGACTTGTCGCTGCTAATTTAAATGGCAAATGGGGAATACTAGACATTACAGGAAAAACCATTGTTCCTTTCAAATATAATTATACCGATTACCAAAGCGGTATTGTAGATCCGGATCCGGTTTTTGCCGATGGTCTTTTGAGGGTGGCAGTCGGGGATGTAAAATGGGATAGCGGCATTTGGTTTGGTGGCAAATGGGGTTTCATAAATAAAACCGGGAAGGAGATAGTTCCATTGAAATATAATTCTGTAAGCCCCTTTTCCAAAGGTCGGTCAAAGGTTACATTAGGAGGCAAGAGTTTTTATATAGATAAAACGGGGAAAGTTGTTAAATGAACCAATTAACCACCATGAAGTGGAAAGATAAGGGTTACTACTTTTTCACATTTTTTTGAAACCTCTTTTTTTTACATCTTTCACTTATAATCTGAATATTGATATGCAAAAAGTAATTTTTTTTATTCTTCTTTTAATTACAGTATTACAAACAAATGCCCAATCGGGTGTCGTAGAACGCTATGGCAGAAGAACATTTGACCCGGAACAGTATAAAATAGATTATTCAAGGTCAAAACAACAGCAGCTGACCGAGGAGGCTAACAAACGACAGCAAAGTGTTCAGGGAAATAATGGTTACAACAATACAAAACCAGCACGAAGTAAGGCAACAAGCGGCACAGTCAATGTATCTAAATCTAAAGCACAAGAATTCCTGGAATTGTTGTCTTACCTGTTTAATAATTATGAGTATGCAGCGGTTATAAAAAATCTTGAAGCAGCAAAATATTGGACAGGTGTGGCCGAAGGAGAAATGCTTTCTGAAAGCATGACAGCCTCTATGGCTGCTTATCATTTCGGAAGCCTCTATGAAACAGGTAAGCTAGATAGAATAATGGAGCTTTACAAAAACCCACAGTTAGCAAAATTTGTAAATGAAGTTTCGACATTACAGGAAAAAACAGCAGCGGCGTATTTAATAGCCGCTTATTATGAAAGCGGCAAATACACAGACTGTATATTGATGGCGGAAAAAATAAAGGATGTCAATCATTGGCTTAATAATGGTCAGGCCTCGTTGCATGTTATTCAAACAAGGGTTATGACAATATTCCTTCAGCTTGGGTTTTGCTATTACAATACCAGTGATTATTTAAAAGCATCAACACTTTTTGGAATGCTTGATTCTTATTTAAAGCAAGGCTTGCCTAATAAGGATGGAATTAAACGTTCCG
>DAOLYC010000218.1:0-4646 GCA_035425605.1 Ferruginibacter sp. | reverse complement strand
CGAATCGTCTTCCGCCTCATAAATTCTTATTTCCTGTGTACCATCAGTTTTAAGTAAATCTGTTTCGGTACAGCCTAAAATCTTTGCCGCAGCTTTAACACCTGTGTAGCTAGCTCCAGCAACGCCATGGCTCATAATACTAGAGCCACACATGTATAAATTATTTATTTCGCTTTTATTAGTAAAAGAAAAAGGTCCTGTTTGCCAAAAGCCTTTTTCGGTACCATAAACATTTCCTTTAGTGGCGTTGATGTAGAACTCATTTGTAATTGGGGTTCCCAACTCAACATTTACAATATGCCCGCAAACTACAGGTAATATTTTTTTAAAGCTGTTTAACAGTTTTTCAATAAGTCTTTTTTTAATTTTAAGGTATTTTTCATCGGGATTGTTTCTCTGTGCATTTAATGCAATAAAAGAATCATAGTCTATAAATGTAACCGCTTCAATGGTATGTTCTTGTCCATTATAACTGGATGGATCTTTTAATGTTGAGCAACTGATAAATAATGATTCAAACTCGTCATTTTCTAAAATAGATACTTTGGTAAGGTCATTATAAATTTCATCCATACCTTTTTCGGGCAAGCACCAAATGTTGCCTGAATCTAATCCTGCTTTACGAACATCAAAATTAACCGTTATAAAAAACATTAAAGATGTTACTGAATAACGGGTAGCTGATAATTTTTTAATAAGCCTGGCGCTTAAGTTTTCGTGGCCAATAAGGTTATATGTTATTGATGGATCGGCATTTGAAATAATATTTTCTGCCAGTATTTTTTCCCCGTTTTGCAGTTCAACCCCTATCGCCCTTTTTTTACCTTCATCTTTCAGTAATATTTTTTTTACCGCTTGCCCTGTATAAATTTTTCCGTTGTTGTTTTTTATGGCTGTGGTCATTGCTTTAACAATAGCTGCGCCACCTCCCATTGGATAAAATCCGCCGTTAAAATAATGATCCATCAATGCACAATGCAAAGGAAAACTTGCTTTAGATGGTGGTAATCCATGATCGCCGCATTGTATATTCAACACTTTTTTCAGTAATGGGTCTTTAATATGCCAACCAATTACTCTTTTTAAACTAAATAAGCCATATTTACCAAGATGCCTTGTACGATAAGCAATGGTTAAATTATCCCAAAAGCCTTTCATAACTGGAATAAGAAAAACTTCTTTTGAAATAGTTTTAACCAGGTTCAGGTATTTTTTAATTGCTTTTTTTTCTTTAGGAAATTCAGTTGAGAGCGATTGTACCAGGTTATCAAAACCGGCAGGAAGGTCAATTCGCTCATCTCCAATCCAACAATGTTCATAAGCATCTTTGTTCATCCTAAAAAAAACAAGGTCATTTGCAATACCCAACCCTTCATATAAAATACTGGTAGATTGACCTTTATCGAGACCGCCAATGTAGTGTACTCCAGGACTAAAGCGGTGTCCATCTATATAAAAACTATGGCACCAACCACCAGGTACATAATGTTGTTCAATTACCGCTACTTTTTGACCTTTACGGGCCAAACATAAAGCTGCAGATAAGCCACCTGCACCCGAACCAATTATAATAGAATCAAATTGCTCCATAAGCGATCATTTCCGAAGATAATCAATTAAAAGAACTAATCGGTGTAGGAAATATTTTGTTAAACATTTAAAATACAGGCATTAACACAACATTTACCGAAAAAAAATTGGGCTTAATTCTTTAAAGATTTAAACAAAAAAAAATTGTGGCATGGTTTTGGAATTTGCCATCAAGAATTCGCAAACAAAGAGTCAATTTTTAAAACTTTTAAAATTTAAATACTATGTCTGACACAAATTTTCCAACTCCTTCATCAACCGGCACAACTGCCGCAAAGGGTTACAAAAATGCAATTATTGGGGTTTTAGCAGCAGGCCTGATAGGTGTATCGGGGTACCTTGTTTATTCAAAAAACGATACAGCTAAAACAATTCATCAACAAGAAACACAAATTGCCACTGTTACAAACGAAAAAAGCGATGTACAGGCCAGTTTTGATGCTTCTCTTGCCAGGCTTGATTCAATGAGTACTGTTAATACTAGTTTAGCAAGCCAGTTATCAGATAAAAATGAAGAAATTACAAAAGCAAAAGCCGAAATACGCAGTATTCTGAATAAGAGAAATGCTTCAGCAGCAGAACTGTCAAGGGCCAAAACATTGATTGCTTCCCTTAATGATAAAATTACTTCTATGGAGGCAGATGTTGCCCGTTTAACACAGGAAAACCAATTACTTCAAAATGATAATATAGTTTTAAAGCAGGATAAAGAAAAACTTACAGCAGACCTTACTGCAACAACCGAAGTAAAACAAAATCTTGAAAAGAAAGTTGATGTTGCATCTACTTTAAATGCAAGCAATATTGTAATTACACCAATAAATGTAAAAAAATCGGGTAAAGAAAAAGTTTCAACTACAGCTAAACGTGTAGATAAATTACTGGTTAGTTTTGATGTGGACAACCGCATTATTCAACCCGGAAGCACAGATGTGTATGTATTGGTATTAGATCCGGAAGGAAAAGCAATTACTTCAGGCCCTGAAACATTTACAACAAGAGAAGATAAGGCTTTAACTTATACAGCTAAACTTCCTGTAGATCTTGAAACGGCTACAAAGAAAAATGTAGAATTTGCTTTTGCACCAGGCAGCAGCTTTAAGCAAGGTAATTACACCATTCAAATTTATCAAAACGGCTTCCTAATTGGCCAAGGTGTTCGTGAGTTAAAAAAAGGTGGCTTGTTTGGATAGTATACAACACACTAAATATAAATTGCAGTATTTCTGTAATGCAAAAAAGGCCTTTTGAATATAATTATTCGAAAGGCTTTTTTGTGTGAGGTTGTTTCATCAAAATATTTTTGTAACAACCTTTATTCATTAATTTTGCTTTTCTTATTTTATGAAGCGTATTATTAAAACTGTTGCTGTTATTGGCGGTGGGCCATGTGGCTGTTCACTAGCATTGTTACTTAAAAGAAAAGGATATAAAGTTGGCGTTTTTTATATAGAAAAAAGACCCGAGATAATTGTAGGAGAATCGCTGGTGCCTGCAATAATACCTTACTTACGTGCATTAGGTATAGAAGATGAAGTAAAAAAATATAGTACTTATAAACCAGGAGCTTCGGTTTGGATTGATGCAGATGATGAATCAACGGCAGCTTTTACCAGTGCTGGCGGCACACTACCTCATTATGCTTATAATGTACCAAGGGTAAAATTTGATAAAACCATTTTTGATTTGGCTGTAGCAGAAGGCGTAACCTTTTTTAAACAAGTTGCCACAATTGAGTACATAGCAGAAACTGATGAAATAAAATTAAACCAGGATACAATTAATTCAATTGATGATTATTTTACCGGGCAGCCTGATTTGATTGTAGATGCCAGTGGCCGCAGCAGAACCATATCTCGCCTGGTAAATATTCCAGCAAAAGAAGGCAACAGAAAAGACTTTGCAATATTTGCACATTTAAGCGGAGCCGAAAACATAAGCCCATTTAACATCCACTTGCACAGGTTTTCAAAAGGGTGGTTTTGGCGTATTCCTTTACCAGATCGTATCTCTACCGGTATTGTAATTAAGCCCGAACTATTGAAGGAATATGGGCAAACCAAAGAAGAACAGTATGATAATTTATTAAAAACCGATGAAACTTTAAAAAAGTTTACAGCAAATGCTAAAAGAGAAACCGGTGTACAATTATATTCTAATTACCAGTTAATATCATCACGCCTTTATGGTAAAAACTGGTTATTAGTTGGAGATGCAGGCGGGTTTCTTGACCCGATTTTTTCTTCGGGGCTTTTTTTGGCAATTAAAGGCACTTTTGAAGCGGTAAAAGCTATTGAGAATTATAATGAGCAATCTTTAAAAAAATTCCAGAAAGACCAGTTAAGAGAGCTAAAATTATGGCAGCAATTAGTAGATACATGGTATAGCGGCAGGTTGTTTACTTTAATAAAAGCCGGACAAGACAGGTTAGATACCTCATTTGGCCGATTAGTAGAGCCATTTATAAAGCGACATTTAACCCGTATTTTCACCGGCGAAGCTGTTTACAGCTCCATAAGCAGAGGCTTTTTAGCATTTGTACTTGGCCCAATGATTGGCATGATGAAAATGGCCCGCCTTCATAAGAGGAATGTTAAAGACTATGAGATCAAATAATTTTTTTTAATCATACTACTAATGTATTTAAGGTTAATCATCTCCAAATAATCAACTGAAAAAGGCATTTTGATAGTACTAACTACATGCCAAAAAGTTCATTTTTGTTTAAATTCATTGAAGATTACAAACATTCAAATTCACTCATCAGCTATATCTACCGTTCATCAAAATTGCAATTTCTCCCATATTTCTGTAAAGAAATTTTAAAACATAGTGCCAGCAAGGGTTTCAATATTTTTCTTGCTAATTATCTATGCCCATTACTAAAACATGCTTAGTACTTTATATTGCATAGTACTGTAAAACCATTTATCTTTGTGTTATCAAAGTAAGCGAAGCGAAAAAAGCAGGTTTACCATTAAACAACTATTAAAACATATAAAAAAACAAAAGTCATGAAAAAGCAATCAGAATTCAACTTTACACAAATCAGTAAA
>DAOLYC010000217.1:0-4649 GCA_035425605.1 Ferruginibacter sp. | reverse complement strand
AACCAGGCGCCCGGACTTAATTTTTCTGTTGGCGCAATTATTGGTTTAAGTGAGTTGGATGTGGATAATATTGAATTGTTATCTGGTGCATCATCTGCTTTATATGGCCCCGGCGGTATGAATGGTACTTTACTTATGACAAGCAAAAACCCTTTTAAATATCAAGGCTTGTCTTTTTTAGTAAAAGAAGGTGTAATGCATGTTGGCAATAACGGCCAGCAAGATCCATCGGCCTATCACAACTGGAGTTTAAGATGGGCTAAAAAAGTATCTGAAAAATTTGCTTTTAAAATAAATGCAGAGTTAATTCAGGCAAAAGACTGGCTTGCAGGTGATGATAGAAATTATAACCGCCTTGCAACAACTGGTTCTTTAAAAGCGGGAAATAGACAAACAGATCCTAATTACGATGGTATTAATGTATATGGCGATGAAACAACAGTTGACATGCGGGGATTTTTTTCGCAAATAGCTGCTAATTTACCAGGTGCTGCTAATTTTATTGCAGCCAATGGTTTATTAACAAGCCCTCAAAATGTTTCCCGTACAGGATATACCGAAAAAGAACTGCTTAATCCCAATACCGTAAACTTTAAATTGGGAGGTTCATTAAATTATAAAATTACTCCAAATATTGAAGCTGTATTGGCTGCTTATTGGGGAACAGGAAATACAATTTATACCGGAAGCGACAGGTACTCTCTTAAAGATTTTAAAATGGGCCAGTATAAATTTGAATTGAATAGTAAAAATTGGTCTTTCCGAGCATACACCACACAGGAAAATGCTGGAGAATCTTTTAATGCAACGGCTACAACCAGGTTATTTAACGAAAGCTGGAAAAAATCTGTTACCACAGACGCATCCGGCAACCCAACTCCAATGCCAACAGACTGGTATGTACAATACACTTACAAATATTTGAGCGACCGCATGAGCGGCCTTACCGATTATGATGCACATCAGAATGCAAGGGCATTGGCCGATGTAGGACGACCTGCGGCAAACAGTTCCGCTTTCCGTACATCATTTGATGCAATACGTAAAAAACCTATTTCACAAAATGGTGGTTTATTGTTAGACCAATCAGATTTATATGCTGTAGAAGGAAATTATAACTTAAGCCAATTTACAAAAGGATATGTAGATATATTAGTAGGCGCCAATTATAAAAATTATGTATTGAATTCAAAAGGAACATTGTTTGCTGATTCTACAGGCACAATTGGCATTACGCAATATGGAGGTTACTTACAGGCAAGTAAGCAATTATTAAACAGGCTTACGCTTACTTTATCTGGCAGATACGATAAGATGCAACATTTTAAAGGCCGCTTTACGCCAAGAATAACAGCGCTTGTAAAAGTTGCCAACAATAATAATATACGCCTCTCTTACCAAACAGCATATCGTTTTCCTAGTAGCCAGCAGCAATATATTAACTTACAGGTGGGAAGCACACGTTTAGTGGGCAGCTCACCATCATTTACCAATTATTTGAACCTTGCCAGCAATCCGCTATATTCTTTTAGTACCAACTCAAGTACAAACAGTTTGTATAATTTTAAAACATACACGCCAACCGAAGTAAAGCCAGAATCTGTAAGCTCATTTGAAGCCGGTTATAAAGGTTTATTGTTGCAAGGCAAAATGCTAATTGACTTGTATGGTTATTATGGCCAATACAAAGATTTCTTAGGAAGAAAAAATACAATTCAAACTTTAACAGGAAATCCAAATGATACCGCAAATGCCAGCAAAAGAAGAAATATTTCGGTGGTAGTAAATTCATCTGAAATAGTAAAAACTTATGGTTTTGGTATTGGTGTTGATTACAGGTTGCCATTAAACTTTACCATAGGCGCTAATCTTTCATCTGATGTTTTAAAAGATGTATCAAATGGTTTTATAGCTTACTTTAATGCTCCAAAATATAAGGCAAATGCAAGCTTAGGCAATACAGGATTTGGCCCCGGCAAAAAACTTGGATTTAATGTTACTTACAGATGGCAGGAAGGATTTTACTATCAGGCCGATTTTGCCAATGGACAATTACCAGCTGTACAAACTTTGGATGCACAAATTAGTATGAAGATTCCTTCTTCTAAATCAATAATAAAACTGGGCGCTAATAATTTATTAAATCAATACTATTACAATGCAATTGGTAACTCCAGAATAGGAGGTTTATACTATGTTAGTTTTGGTTTTAACGTATATTAATATTAGCCTAAATTTTAAAAATAAAAATAACTATAATGAAAAAATTTATTAATAAACTAAGTGTATTGCACCTGTTTTTAATTGCTGGTATGTTTTTTATACTTACTTCCTGTAATAAGGACTTAGAACAACTTGCGCCAATACCAACACCAGTATATCCAACAGGTTCAGGCATTGAAACTTTGTTATCTACCGATACAAGCTATAGCTTTTACGATGCACTTATCATTAGGGCTGGTATGAAAACAACGCTAAACGATCTTACTAAAACATTTACATTGTTTGCTACTAATAATAATGGAATGCGGATATTTGTAAATGCAGCATCAGGTGGTGCAGTACCATTAAATGCACCCAATGCTACTTTTCTTGGGTTTATCAATTCATCATTGCCGGTTGCAAATGCAGCAGGCATTGTTCAATACAATATTGTTGGACAAAAGTTTCCTTTAGCATCCATCGGAACAGCTTTTCCTAATTATCCTTTAACATCACAAATAGTACTTGATCCTACACAACCCTTTGTAAGGATGCCCATTTTTCCAGTAAGAGGAACCACCTATTCTTATGTTAATAATTTACCTTTTATTGCACCAACAATTGATGCAGCAAATGGTGTAATTTATACTGCATATAGTGTAGCCGTGCCTCCTTCTGCTACTTTAAAAACAATGATAGCTGCAGAACCAACACTGTCTTATTTCCGTGCTGCTGTTGCCCGTGCAGATAGCGGAACGGCAGTTGGTACCAGCCAGTTCGATTATTTATTAAATTATGGAGTAACCAATATGACTGTGTTAGCACCCAATGATGCAGCATTTCAAACTTTGATTTTTGGATTGGCATTTCAGGCATACCTGTCTACAAGGCCTTTACCATATACTGCAACGGATACTTTAATTGCAACTGCCACAGCAAATGGCGCAGTAGCTGCTGGCCCTGTTTTTTTAAGTACTAATAATGTATCTACAGCGCTAGTAAAAGGTATTGTTGCTTATCATTTAATGGCTTCTTTAACAGCCAGTACAACTACACCATATCAACCCAATATAAGGGTGTTTTCAAATAATGTACCTTCAACACCGGGGTACTTTATAAAAACATTGGTTAATAGTAGTTTCAGTACTCATCCGGGAGTAATGGCGCAGGCCACTTATTTTGGACCCGCAGTAACCAGTTTAAAATTTACCGGTTTGGGAACCTTCCCTCCCGGTGGTGCACCCTATAGTGGCGCAGCGGCTAATGCAGTTAAAATGGATCAACATGCAGTAAATGGCGTTTATCATATAATTGATAAAGTATTGTTGCCTCAATAATATTTTTATTTTATTAAAACGGGCTCTTGATTTTTCAAGAGCCCGTTTTTTTATTAAGTATTGTATCCTATACATTAAACCTAAAATGCATGATATCTCCGTCCTGAACAATGTATTCTTTTCCTTCAATTCTAAGTTTTCCGTTTTCACGACAGGCAGCTTCTGATTTGTATTTTAAAAAATCATCGTAGGCAATTACTTCAGCTTTTATAAATCCTTTCTCAAAATCGGTATGAATAACACTGGCTGCCTGTGGCGCTTTCCAGCCTTTTTCAATGGTCCATGCCCTAACTTCCTGTACGCCGGCTGTAAAATAAGTTGACAGGTTTAAAAGTTTGTATGTAGAATGAATTAACCTGTCTAATGCCGGTTCCGTCATTTTATATTCGTCCATAAACATTGCCTTGTCATCAGCATCTTCAAATTCGGCAATTTGTGCTTCAATAGCATTGGTCATTACAATCACTTCGTTGCCTTCATTTTTTACGGCTTCAATTAAAGCTTCCGAATATTTATTGCCAGTATGCATACTGGCTTCATCAACATTGGCCACATAAAGTATATGTTTATCTGTAAGTAAAAACAAATCGGCAATGGCTGTTTTATCTTCTTTACTTAACCCCAGTGTAATGATATTTTTTCCTGCATCAAGTTGTGTTTTGCATTTAACCAATATCTCCAATTCGGCTTTCATTTTGGGATCTGTTTTAGCCATTTTTTCGGTGCGTTGAATTTTCTTTTCTACACTTTCTAAATCTTTAAGCTGTAACTCTGTTTCAATAATTTCTTTATCGCTTACAGGGTTTATAGGGCCTTCTTCTCTTAAAATATTTTCATCTTCAAAACAACGTACCACCTGTATAATGGCATCCACTTCACGAATATTGGCTAAAAATTTATTTCCTAAACCTTCGCCCTTGCTTGCGCCACGAACCAGGCCGGCAATGTCAACAATTTCAATTTGGGTTGGCACAATTCTTTCGGGTACTACCAATTCTGCCAGTTTGTTTAAACGGGGATCGGGCACATTTACTAAACCAGTATTTGGTTCAATTGTACAAAAGCGGTAATTACTAGCTTGCGCTTTGGCACTATTGCTAATTGCATTAA
>DAOLYC010000216.1:0-4653 GCA_035425605.1 Ferruginibacter sp. | reverse complement strand
TGTATCTAAGCCAGCGCAAGTGCTACTACTTTTGAAATAAGGTGAATTATTGTAGAGGTAGATATAATTTGTTCCGAAGTTGTTGGTTGTTACTAACTGAAAATTCAGTAATCCGTTTTTTTGGTAGTCTATATCACTTACAAAACTTGTGTTAGGGAAACCTAAATCGGTTAAGTTAACCTTTTTTTGTGCTATCAGTTCTAAGTTCTCATTGATTACAGTATAATAAAACATTTCTGGTCCGTAAAATGTGTTGGTAAAAGAATATCCAAGAGTAATAGTATTTTCTGAATCTATATTAAAGCGTTCGCCATTGAATGCTGCACCTCCAACCGGATTTAATAAGGACTTATACCAAACTGTTTTTAAAAGATTTAAATCTTCATTAACTGTTGTATAAACGTGTTGCAATCCTGGAGAATTTGCATATTTATCTCCATAGCTATCAATTAAAAAAGTACCGGTTGTAGTGTTATAATTAATATAACGCAATGTTCCAATGTATGGAGTAGTAAAAGCGTCGTCTTTAAAATAGCTGAATGAATTTTGTTTTAGTAAACTTCCATCTGTTTTGTTTATTTGTACAAGCTGTATTCCATGAATAGCTGATGAATTTGTAGGGTTATCAGAATTATAATAAAACTGTATACATAATACAAGCGCATCTTTATTTTGCGAAGTTAACGCCATACCAGCTACATGATATTTTGGTAATGTACTATGACTATAATTTTTACTCCAACTAACATTACCTAAATCATCTAAAGCAATAACAGCAATATTAGCAATATCATTATCAAACTGGGCTGTACAAAATATATTGTTTCCGCTATCTGAAAAAGGCATTGACGAATTAACTTTAATATTGGGGTTATCAGACCTTTTTATTACTTTACCTAATTTAAAATTTCCTGCACTATCAATTTTTATTATTTGTGGCCAGCCGGTATTTGTAGCCCCATTGTTGTAACTCCCATAAAAAAGTAAATCAGATTTTTCATCTATATTAGTAAGTACCCCAAATTTTATAGGTGATGAAACAATATCATATTTATAGTTTTTATACCAAATTAATTCGCTATTGCTATTAAATTTTATTATTGAAGAGTATGAAGTGTTACTGTTAAACTCAGTTACACCTCCTAAATAAAGATTATTTTCAACATCTCGTTTTGGTTTATAGTAATCTTGAGCAACACCTGAAAAATTTGTTTTAAAATATGATGGGAAAAATTTATTGTAAGTTATTGAATCAACACAACCTATATTTTGGGCAATACAAAAACATGGTAAATAAATTATTGAAATAATACTGCTATATATTTTTTTTAAATCCAACATAAAAAAAATGTGAAAGTTGCAGGTATCTGAAATGATACCTGCAATAATAAAAGTTAGGGAATTCCTATACACGGTAAGTATTTATAAGCCCAAGTACTATAGGGTGTACTGTTTGTGTTATTACTCGGGTCATCTCCTGGGCTGAAACAATCATTATATGGAGAATTGGGATTAGGCAAAGGCCAACCACTTGGATTAGTATTAACATACTTCCAATTTCGATACCTTAACCCTACCAGATGATCGCCTGATACAATAGTTGCTTTACAAAATTCGGTTCCTCTTATAAAAGCTGAGCCATAAATAGGCCAGGATGATGTGGCAGTGTAGTTGTTCATTGGTAGCCATGTGCCTCCATCAACATTATATTCAACCTCTTGCAAATCTGTTGCAACAAAACTTCCGCCAAATCCGCAATTAGTATTAAACGAACCATCATAACCTGATACTATTAGTAAATTAGAACCAGGGCCGGGCACACTTACTACCCATGCTATGTCATTTCTTTGGCAGGGGCTATAACCACTGGCTCCAGTAAAACCATAAGTTGTTACTGGTAATAGCCATAATGAATAAGGATTGCCACCTGCTTTACAATCTGTACCAAATGTAGCGCTGAATTTAACATCATAATTTCCACTATTAATATATGCTTCAGGAACACTTTGAGTAGTAAAATTGGTTGATATAAATTTTACTCTAAAGATATAATTATTAGGATATGAAGGGTTGGGATCCGGACCAATTTCAACAATTTCTACATCGCTGTTTGTAGTATCAAAAGCCAGGGTTTGCACTGTATTGTTTGAGCCATCTACAATAACAGCATATCCCGTTGTACCAGCAATTTTTGTAATGTTATTATTCCAGGATATCTCATATTCAAATTGCAAAAAATATCCGCCACTTCCACTATTTCCACAGGCATAAACTCTGGCATATTGAACTAAATTACAATAGGCAGGCAAATCATAATTACATTGAGATGTAAAATTATTATTTTGCATTTGCTCTTTTGTTACGGGGTTATGGTATTGGTCAACCCACTGGGTGGTTACTTTTTGGTTACGTGTAAATACCTGGGGGACGCCTCCTACATGTTCCATTTGTTTTGCAACATCAGCTCTTAGCATCTCTATTGTTTTTTCTCCTGGTGGTACTATGTTTTTCGAATCTGCTTTTTTACAACCGTAATTAATTATCATAAGCATAGCCGTTACTAATAGTAACGCATTTGCAAGTTTTATGGTATTTGTTTTCATTGTGTTTTTTTAAGGGTGATTTATTTTAACTACAAGAAGTATTTAAAACTTTGCTATGGTGGCATATCTGCCCTTAAAAAAAATAAGTTGAAGAAAACGACTATTAAATTCTCACGGGGGGGGATAAAAGTAATATACTTACAGATTAATTGCATAATTATATTTACGTTAAAATAAAGATAACAAAACTACATGGCAAAAACTAATACTGTTTTATAGTTTTTGTACTTATTAGTTTTATGTTGATTAATTAAATTACCCAGCAAATGGATTTGAAATAATTTATTTTATTGCTAAAAGGCTATATCATAAAATTTATTTTAACTACACAGTTACTATGGAAATTTCTTAAAAACAGTAAATTTTAAAACCAATTCCATAAAAAGTAAACCCAGTGCTACCAGTACAAATGGATAGAATTTTTCTGTAAACCTTGTTCTTGTAGAAATTTCTACTTTAGATTTTTCAAGATTGTTTATCTCGGTATAAATACTGCTAAGGCCTTCATTATCTTTAGCCCTAAAATATTTGCCTCCGGTTTCTGTTGCAATCTCTTTAAGCAATTTTTCGTCAATCGATACTTTGCCTTGTTGCATAACAATTCCCATTGCTGTATTAACTGGCATGGGTGCATATCCATCGGTACCTACGCCAATGGTATAAACTTTTACTTTAAATGCTTTGGCAATTTCTTTTGCAGTTTCGGGGTCAATCAACCCTCCGTTATTTTCACCATCCGTTAATAATATTACTACTTTACTTTTAGATGAACTCTCTCTTAACCTGTCAACACTGGTGCCCAACCCCGATCCTATGGCTGTACCATCTTCCAGCAAACCGTTCCTTATATTTTCAATAGCCGATCTTACAACACGATAATCTGTAGTTAACGGGCATTGTGTAAAACTCTCACCTGAAAAAATAACTACTGCAATTCTATCTGTCTTTCTTTTATTTACAAAATCTATTGCTACATTTTTGGCTGCTTCAAGGCGGTTGGGTGTAAGATCCTGTGCCGTCATACTGCCACTTACATCAATACATAAAACTATATCCACACCTTCGCCCTCAATGTTTTGTTCTTCGTACATGGTTTGAGGCCTTGCTAAAGCTATAATAATTATAACTATTGCCATTAACCTTAGTATAAAAAGTAAATGCCTAAAACTTGTTTTCCACGAACCCAAACCTTTTGCCGAAATATCTGAAATTATTACTGAACCATGCGTACGATTATTCTTTGTTACATACCAATAGATAAGTACAGGCACTATAACAAGCAACAGAAAAAACCAGGGTTGGCTAAAGGTTATATTTTTAAAATAATTATAAAACAAGATTTATTTATTGATTTAATTGCTTAGCGATTTTAAATGTTCAATAACCCTGAAGGTTTCTTTTATTTTTTGAAGACAATCCATACTCTCATCGGGCATTGGTAAATATTTGGCAAATTTTACAGCATCGGTACAGCGCAATGCCGTAGCCAGTTTTCCAATATCTTCCTGATGCAGGTTGTTATTTTTAATGCTTATCAGCAAATCGCCTGTAGTTTCATTTGTAAAATTAAACTGCGATTTACGGCCAAGATAATTCTTAAAAATTGTTGCCAGTGTTATATGAAATTGTTTTATTTCAATAGCGTTGTGTAAATCGTAATGAGAAAGTTTATCCAATTCCTGCATAGCTTCATTAATTGGCGATAGTTTTGAAACCGAAGCAACAGGTTTTGTTTTTTTAGCCTTTTTAAAATACCGGTACAGCAAAAATGCAATCAATAAAACTAAAATTCCTCCACCAATAATATAATACCAGAAATAATCGGTAACCGAAACTTTTATAATAGGCTTTATATCTCTTAACTGGTTAGTACTGTCTGAAGGAGAGTATGAAACATTTACATAAAACGAATCGGTATTAAAAGTTACAGGCGCTTGGCCGGCTTTTCCTGTAAACAAAACAGGCAGCGATGGAAATACCCATCTGCCAGAATCGAAGCTGGTAAATGTTATAACTTGTTTAAAATTTTTTGAATCATCTTTAAAACGAA
>DAOLYC010000215.1:0-4667 GCA_035425605.1 Ferruginibacter sp. | reverse complement strand
TACAGGAAATAGTAGCATAACTTTTTGTTTTACATAAAAATGATAAGTACTTGAAAATAAAGTTTACAATTTATATCCATTGTAAACTTCGTTTCTTTGCAAAAGTTTTTTAAACCTAATAATCAGCATACCTTTATTTATTATAGCAATATGCAACAAACCCTTTCTAAAAAGCAATTAACAGAAATTGCCAATGAATTTGGTACACCCGTTTATGTGTATCATGCCGAGCGAATTACAGAACAATATAATAAACTGAAAAAAGCTTTTTCAAAAAGCAATGCTCGTTTTTTTTATGCTTGCAAATCGCTTACTAATATTAACATTTTAAAACACATTCTTTCTATTGGTGCATCACTTGATTGTGTAAGTATTTACGAAGTGAAGCTTGGGTTAATGGCTGGCTTTGATGCAAAGAACATACTATATACACCAAATTGTGTTGACTTAGATGAAATTGTTGAAGCCAAAAACCTGGGTGTAAATATCAACATAGACAATATTTCTATATTAGAACAATTTGGAAACAGGTTTGGAAACACTTACCCGGTGTGTATTCGGTTAAATCCTCACATCATGGCTGGTGGTAATTTTAAAATATCTACCGGGCATGTTGATAGTAAATTTGGTATATCCATACACCAGATGCGGCATATAGAACGGGTAGTAAAAACTACCAAACTAAATGTAGAAGGAGTACACATGCATACCGGCAGCGAAATAAAAGACATCAATGTTTTTTTATTGGGCCTTGATGTGATGCTGAACACAATTGAACATTTTCCTAACTTAAAATATATTGACTTGGGCAGCGGCTTTAAAGTGCCCTATCAACAAGGTGATGCCGAAACCGATGTAAACTTATTGGGCGAAAAAATTGCCCAGGCTTTGGCACAGTTCGAAAACACAAAAGTAAAAGACCTTGAACTTTGGTTTGAACCAGGGAAATACTTAGTTAGCCAGGCCGGTTATTTTATTGTAAAAACAAATGTTATCAAACAAACACCTGCAGCACTTTTTGCAGGTGTAAACAGTGGCTTTAACCACCTGATAAGGCCAATGATGTACGAAGCTTATCATCATATAGAAAACATAAGTAACCCAGCAGGTGCCGAACGTATTTATAATGTGGTAGGCAACATTTGCGAAACAGATACGTTTGCTTTTGACAGGAAAATAAACGAAATTAGGGAAAATGACTATTTAGTTTTTTATAATGCCGGCGCTTATGGTTTTGAAATGAGCAGTAATTTTAACGCTCGGTTAAAACCTGCTGAAGTTTTGGTAAAAGATGGAAAAGCTTTTTTAATAAGGCGGCGTGATGAGTTTGAAGACTTACTGAGGAACCAGGTGATATAAATTAGATGCTTAAAAATTTAATCATACTTACATTACTTCTACTGCCCTTAGTGGGTTTTAGCCAAACCACCGATTGTTACAAATTTAAAGAAGGTAAATTTAGAATAGCCGATACCAGGGCTGGTGTTGTTACCATTGCCGATAGAAACAGCATGTACCAAACAGAAACAAGCGAAGCATTAAAAGCTGTTGTACGTTTTAAAATAACCTGGCAAAGCAATTGCACTTTCGTACTTAAACTTGATAAAGTAATAAGAAACGAAAACAAAATAGATTTTCCTGCCAATATGGAAATAAATGTAAAGATCATTTCCACTTCCGGCAATGCTTATACTCAAGAGATGTCTTCAACTTTATCTCCTACTCCATACACTGTTGCCGTAACCAAGCTCAATTGATTTTTTTATTTATAAATTGTTTAACTAAAAAATGATTTTGCAACCATTGCAGAAATCAAAAATTCTTTCAACATTTACATGGCAAATAAAAAATGTCGATATTAGTATATCTGCAAGCATCAATCTAACTTTAACTACAAATTATGGCAACCCTTTTTTACAACCAAAACCTGAAATTTGCAACTGTTTGTTTACGCATCTTTGTATTCATCAATATAACCCTTGCACTGTTTTCCTGCAGTAAGAAAGATAAATGGATAGAAGTAGATCCTGCTTATAGTAAATATATTGATGCTTACACCACAGGAACAATTTCTAAAACATCTTCCATACGTATTAAACTGGCTGCAGATGCCAACACCACTCATGCGGTTGGAGAAGCGGTAAAGGAATCTTTGTTCAACATCTCACCTTCAGTTAAAGGAAAGGCTTACTGGCTTGATGCCCGTACCATAGAATTTAAACCAGATAATTGGTTAAAACCTGACGAGATGTATGAAGTGAATTTTAAATTGGGCAAGGTTACAAAAACAGAAAACAAGTTTTCTGACTTTAAATTCAGTTTGAAAACTGTTAAGCCTTCTTTTATAGTTACTGACGAAGGTTTAAGGGCAACAAGTGTAAAAAATAAAATGACACTGAGTGGTACACTTGAAACCGCAGATATAGAAAACGGAAAAGATGTAGAAAAACTTTTAAATGCAACGTACAATAAAAACGCACAAAAAATAATATGGCAACACAATGATATAACTAAAACTCACCGATTTACTATTGAAAATATTGACAGGTTAAAATTGGCAACCAATGTTGAATTAAAATGGGATGGAAAACCAATGAACATGCAGGTAACTGGCCAAAGCGATATTATGGTACCAGCACAGGGCGATTTTAAAGTTTTAAATGTAATTGCTATGAACGATGCACAACAATTTGCATCGGTGCAGTTTAGCGATATGATAGCAGTTGGACAAGACCTAACCGGGCTGCTTACCATTAGCGGGCAATACGATATTTCATTTACTATTAACGGCAGCGAAATAAAAGTTTTTGGCAACGGAAAATTAGATGGCAATTATACCGTAAATGTAAATACCGGTATTAAAAATATCTGGGGCAATATATTGAACAAAGGATATGCTGCTAACATCAATTTCGAAAACCGGATGCCTTCTGTAAAAATTCATGGCAAAGGAAATATTTTACCAAACAGTGGCCAACTGGTATTACCTTTTGAAGCTGTAAACTTAAATGCAGTTGATATCAGTATCATAAAGATTTATGAACAAAACGTACCGCAATTTTTTCAGGAAAACAGTTTGGATGGGAATAACGAATTAAGACGGGTTGGTAAACCAATTGTACAAAAAACTTTAAGACTTGATGATGACAAAACATTAGACTTGCATAAAAAGCAGCATTTTTCTTTAAATATTGATAAATACTTAAAAACAGAACCCGGCGCCATTTATAAGGTTACCATCGGTTTCAGGCCCGAGTACTCTATGTATCTATCTTCCGATACAACAACCACAACAGCAAATAGTGAAGATGAAGAAGATGAATATTATGGCGATTACAATGAAAACGGTAGTAGCGATGCTGTAGATGAAGACGATGCTTTTTGGAACCGTTATGATACCTACTACCCTTTTGGTTATAACTGGAGCCGCCGAGACGACCCCACAAGCAAATCTTATTACAACAAAGACCGCTGGGCTACAAGAAACATCTTAGCCAGTAATATTGGCCTTACAGCCAAACGAGGTAATGATAACAGTCTATTGGTTGCAGTTAGTAATATTCTTACTACTGAACCTATAAGTGGTGTAGATATTGAAGTGATGGATTACCAGCGCACCATCATCAGCAAAGGAAAAAGCGGTAGCGATGGATTTGCAAATATTGATTTAAAAAGAAAACCGTTTTTGTTAATTGCAAAAAAAGGTAATGAACGTGGCTATTTAAAAATAGATGATGGAAGTTCGCTGGCGCTAAGCCGTTTTGATGTAAGTGGCGATGAAGTGAAGAATGGTATTAAAGGATTTATTTTTGGCGAACGTGGAGTTTGGCGTCCCGGCGATACCATGTACCTGAATTTTATTGTTGAAGATAAAGAAGGAAAATTACCAAAAGACCATCCCGTAGAATTTAATTTATTTACGCCACAGGGACAGTTGTATAAACACACCGTTCAAACCAATGCCCAAGATGGATTTTATCTTTTTAAAACCAATACCGATGCAGAATCGCCAACAGGAAACTGGCTTGCAAAAATAAAGGTTGGTGGTGCTCAGTTCGAAAAAAGGATAAAGGTAGAAACCGTAATGCCCAACCGATTGAAGATAAATATTGATTTTGGAAAAGACCCAATACTTGGAACAGGCAATGCCACATCGGGTACACTCAACGCAAAATGGCTTTTTGGTGCAGTTGGCAAAAATCTAAAAGCAAAGATTGATGCATCTTTATATGCAAGAGGAACCAGGTTTGCAAAGTTTGCTGGCTTTCAATTTGATAACCCAACCTCTAATTATTCTACGCAAAGCAAAACCATTTACGAAGGTACGCTGGATGAACAGGGAAATGCAGTATTGAATACAGATTTTAAAATAGACGAATCGGCGCCGGGCATGTTAAATGCAAATATGATGGTGAAAGTTTTTGAACCAGGTGGCAGTTTCAGCATTGATAATGTAAGTATGCCGTATAGCCCTTACAGCAGTTATGCAGGTTTAAAATTACCGGCAGGTGAAAAACCGTTTGATTATTTGCTGGCAGGTAAAAATCATACCGCACAAATTGTAGATGTAGATAGCAAAGGAAATTTAATTGCCGGAACTACAGATGTGGAAGTTCAGTTTTACCGAATTCAATGGCGTTGGTGGTGGGATGATGGTGGTGATAACC
>DAOLYC010000214.1:0-4682 GCA_035425605.1 Ferruginibacter sp. | reverse complement strand
AGATTTTCAGGCAAAATGTCTGGGGAAAATGCGAGATGTTTCTACTAATGATGGAAAGACTGTTTTGCTTGTAAGCCATAATATGGCATCGATAAAATCTCTTTGTCAACGTGGTATTTTATTGCACAATGGACTGATTGAGAAAGAGGGCTTTGTTCTGGATATTGTTGATCATTATCTGAATTCAGGGGAAAAACCTACCATGCTGGAAGCAATTCCTGATGATATTCATATGTATGCATCCGGTATATTATATTTCAGATCAATTATTGTTAAAAGCATACATACAGATAATTTAAATGCTATTCCATTTGAATCACCAATTGCGATTGAGTTTGAAATCGAAGTAAATCAATTGCTTCAAAACTTCTTTTTTGATATCAAATTAGTTTCAAGAGAAGGAGTTGAGTTATCCATTTCACAAAGTAACTGGAGCTCGATAAAACATGTTTCTCTTGAAAAAGGTAAATACAGGTTTAATGCAGAAATTGAGAATCAATTGCAACCTGGTTTTTATTACATAACTTTAGGAGCACATTTGTCAAATGGAGCTACAATAGCTTACCTTGAAAATATTATTAGCTTTGAGGTGCTGTATATATCATACGAAAGTGATTTTGATTATAACCAGAACTGGAAACATGGTTATTTCAGGCCAACAACAAAATGGAGACAACTAACTTGAACAAGCAGTTCCCTTTAATGATTCCATATATCACCCCTGATGATATTGCAGCTGTAACAGAAGTACTGCAATCGGGTATGTTGATCCAGGGAAAGCATGTAGGATTGCTTGAAAACAAAATTCGTCAAATTGCAAATGTAAAAGAGGCAGTTGCTGTTTCAAATGGTACTGCTACATTGCATCTTGCCCTTATTTCCCTGGGCATTGGGAAAGGTGATGAAGTGATTGTGCCGGCTTTTTCTTATGTGGCAACAGCGAATGTTGTAGAATTGGTTGGTGCTACCCCTGTTTTTGTTGACATTGATTCTGATACGTTTAATATTGATGTTTCTAAAATAAAAGCGGTTATTACAGAAAAGACAAAAGCAATCATCCCTGTGCATGAGTTTGGACTTGCCTGTAATATCAGTGAAGTCATATCAATTGCTTTGACAAATAAGATTCATGTTATTGAAGATGCTGCCTGTGCATTAGGGGCAAAAGAAAATGAACAGCCCGTAGGAAGCTTCGGTATTGTTGCTTCTTTTTCACTTCATCCAAGAAAAAGTGTTACTTCCGGCGAAGGTGGAATAATTACAACAAACAATCAGGAACTCGCCGCTAAGTTCAGGGCATTGCGTAATCATGGCATCGATTCAGAAAATACGGATAGTATGGAGTTTATTCTTGCAGGGTATAATTACAGATTGACCGATTTTCAGGCTGCATTTGTTAATAGTCAGTTAGAAAGGTTTGACCAGATACTAACACAGAAGCAGATGCTTGCTGATGTTTACCTGAATGAATTGGATGCATCAGTCATGAAGTTGCCGGTTGTACCCGATGGGAAAAATCACACATGGCAAACCTTCCATGTGGTTCTTGAAGAAAAAATAAACAGAGCACAACTAATTGCTGCATTAAAAGAAAGGGGAATTGGCAGTAACTATGGTGCACAATGTATACCTGCCACAAAATATTATCAAGAAAAATACGGGTTCAACAATAAAGCATCTTTTCCTGATGCATACAGGGCTTACACTAGTGGATTAGCCCTGCCACTATATTATGGATTGACAAAAGAGGATGTAAAATATATAGCAACAGAAATAAATAAATCAATAAAAAATGATCTGTAATAAACAAATTTTTATTACCGGGGGCGCCGGTTTTATTGCAAATACTTTAATCAGGAAATATATTACCGACAATAAGATTGTTGTTTATGATAATTTCCACCGGGATACGTTGAGTGGTAGTGGTTTTATAGATCACCCGAATATAACTGTAGTAAAAGGTGATGTGTTGGATTATCCACTGCTTAAACAATCAATGAGAGGCGCTGATATTGTTGTTCATGCAGCCGGGATTGCCGGAATTGACACAGTTATAAAAAATCCTGTACATACCATGCAGGTAAATATGATTGGTACAGCAAATGCTTTGCAGGCGGCAATGGATAATAATGTAAAAGACAGGTTTATTGATTTTTCCACTTCAGAAGTTTTTGGTTCAATGGCTTTCCGTTCATCCGAAGACGATGCAACGGTAGCTGGCTCGGCAGGCGAAGCAAGATGGACGTATGCAGTATCAAAACTGGCAGGCGAACATTTAGCACACGCTTACCATGCACAATATCAATTGCCTGTTGTTACGGTGCGTCCTTTTAATGTGTATGGGCCAGGCCAAACTGGCGAAGGTGCTATGCAAATTTTTATCAAACGTGCATTGAAAAGTGAAGCCATTAAAATAGATGGAGATGGCAACCAAATAAGAGCATGGTGTTATGTTGATGATTTTATTGATTGTCTTGTCCGTTGTATTGAAGATCCAAAAGCAGTGGGACAAAGTTTTAACCTGGGTAATGCAAGAGCTGTGATTACCATTCTTGGTCTTGCCCAAACTATTTGCAGGGTTTTAAAATCAGATTCAAAGATTTTGTTTGAACCGCCGCTGTCGGCTGATATTGCGATTCGGATACCAAGTGTACAAAAAGCTTATAATATTTTAGGATTTAAAGCGAAGGTTGATCTTGAAGAAGGTATTATGAAAACAGCCGAATGGTTTAAAAACAATACGCATATTCAGTAAATAAGTATGAAGCGTAAATTATTTACATCACACGGAACGGGAAAGTTTAAGCCAGGCCAAATTCATAAACTTGGAAATAATGTAATTTTTGAAAATGCTGTTCTTGTGTTTCACCCTGAAAATATAGAAATTGGTCATAACGTTTACATTGGCCACAATACCATACTTAAAGCTTACTACAATAACAAACTGATAATTGGAAATAATACATGGATTGGTCAGGATTGTTTTTTTCACAGCGCAGGAGGTATTCTTATTGGGAATGAAGTAGGCATTGGGCCGAAGGTATCCATACTTACATCGCAACACCGGCCAGAATTAAAGAATGAATCAGTATTGTTTTCATCACTTGAATGCAAACAGGTAATACTTGAAGAAGGTTGTGATATTGGTGTGAATGCAACTATACTTCCGGGTGTATCAATTGGCAAAGGAGCTATTATAGCTGCCGGCGCAGTTGTAACTAAAAATGTGCCAGCTGGCGAAGTGTGGGGTGGAGTACCAGCCAAAAAAATTGCAGACAGATAATCTGATTTTATGATTGCTATTGTTAATTATGGTATTGGGAATTTGGGCTCTATCCAAAATATGCTAATAAAAGTGGGAAGCACGGATTCTGTAATTACAAGTGAAGTAACAGTGATTGAGCAGGCCGATAAAATTATTTTGCCAGGTGTGGGAGCTTTTGATAAAGGAATGGAAAAAATTCATGAATCAGGTCTATTACAAACACTGAATAAAGCTGCAAAGGAAGATAAAAAACCTATACTGGGAATTTGTCTTGGAATGCAATTACTTACTAAAGGAAGTGAAGAAGGGTCACTTCCAGGTCTTGGATGGATTGATGCTTTTACGGTAAGGTTTCAAATTAATGATGATCTTGCTCATTTAAAAGTACCACACATGGGCTGGAACGAAGTGAAAATTTCAAAAGAGCATCCTTTGGTAAATGAACTAACAGTTCCTCCCAGGTTTTATTTTGTTCATTCTTATTATGTAAAATGTATGCAATTACAGGATGAACTTCTTTCCTGCCATTATGGGATTGATTTTACATGTGCTGTGCAGCACGAAAATATTATGGGCGTTCAGTTTCATGCTGAAAAAAGCCACAAATTTGGTATGCAATTATTAAAAAACTTTGCTTCGCTCTGATGCTTAAAACAAGAGTAATGCCCTGTTTGCTTTACTACAATAAGGGCTTGTATAAAACTGTAAAATTTAAAAAACCTGCTTACATTGGCGACCCGATTAACGCAATAAAAATCTACAACGAAAAAGAAGTGGATGAACTCATTTTTCTTGATATCACTGCAAGTATTGAAAACAGGGAGCCGAATTACAAAGTAATTAGTGATATAGCAAGCGAATGTTTTATGCCACTTTGTTACGGTGGTGGAATTTCCACAATGGAACAGGTAAGAAAAATACTTGGCATAGGTGTTGAAAAAGTTTCCTTTAACCAAATGGCAATAAAAAATCCAGCACTCATTACGGCGGCTGCAAAAGATTTTGGAAGCCAGGCTGTTGTTGTATCGGTTGATGTAAAGAAAAATTTCTGGGGAAAATATGAAGTGGTTTACAAGCGTGGTACGAAATCAACAGGCGAGCACCCCGTTGATTTTGTAAAGCGGATGGTGTCGGCAGGTGCCGGTGAAATTTTGTTAACAGCAGTTGACCGGGAAGGAACATGGCAGGGTTATGATCTTGAATTGATCAAACAGGTTACTGCTGCTGTAACCATACCTGTAATTGTAAATGGTGGTGCTGGCAACCCTGAAAATCTGTCACAAGCAGCAAAAGAAGGCAAAGCATCAGGGCTCGCATTGGGAAGCATGGTAGTGTACCAAAAAAAAGGAATGGGCGTACTCATCAATTTTCCACCCCGTATCGAACTGGAAAAAATATTAATATAGTGCAAACAGTA
>DAOLYC010000213.1:0-4696 GCA_035425605.1 Ferruginibacter sp. | reverse complement strand
CTTTAGATTCTTTTGTAGCTGCTGTAACTAAAACTTTAAAAGGTGGCGGTAAAGTAACTTTAGTAGGTTTTGGAACTTTCTCTGTTTCAAAAAGAGCTGCCCGTAACGGTCGTAACCCACAAACAGGTGCTGTTATCAAAATTAAAGCTAAAAAAGTTGCTAAATTTAAAGCCGGTAAGGAATTATCTGCTAAAATGTAATTTTGAAACTAACACAAAAAAAGCAAGGTGCTTATGTACCTTGCTTTTTTTATAACACTTCATTTTTAACCAATAAAAAATAAAACAACCATCATGGGACGTGGAGATATTAAAACCAAAAAAGGAAAAATTTTTGCCGGTTCTTTTGGAAAAAAAAGACCTTCAAAAGTTACCGTAAAGGCTGTGGCAACAAAAAAGAAAGCAGTTGCAAAGAAGAAAGCATAATTAATAAAATGTAATTGGTCATTGAGTTATTTGTTTTAATAAACAAAGCAAGTAGCTCAATGACCAAATATATTAAGGTGCCAGCCTTTCAATCTTCCAGCTAGCATCCGCTTGTAAACTATATTGAAGCCTATCGTGTAAACGGTTGGGTCGGCCTTGCCAAAATTCAATTACTGTTGGTATTACAACAAATCCTCCCCAATGCGGAGGCCGTTCAATTATTCCGGCAGCAAATTTCTTTTCAGTTTCTGCTATGTTATTTTCAATTATATCCCTTGATGTTATTACTTTACTTTGGGGCGATGCCCAGGCGCCAATGCGGCTACCTAATGGCCTCGACTGATAATAAACATCACTTTCTGAATTGCTTATTTTTTTTACGCTGCCCACAATCCTTACCTGTCGTTCAAGTTCTTTCCAAAAAAATACCAAAGCAGCATTGGGGTTTTCATACAACTCATTTCCTTTTTTACTGTTATAATTTGTAAAGAACACAAAACCTTCATCTGAAAAAGATTTTAATAAAACTACCCTGGCAGATGGAATGCCATTTGCAGTGGCAGTGGCAAGTGTCATGGCATTTACTTCAACAATTTCACTTTTTTCCGCTTCATCCCACCATAAAGAAAATTGTTTAAAGGGGCTGGCTGCCAAATCATTTTCCTGTAACCTTTTTAACTGGTAATCCTTCCTTATATCTGCAATATTATATTTCATCTGCTTACAAATTTCTTATGCAAAATTCACCTAATTAATCCAAACAAAAAAGCATCCTGATTTAAATCAGGATGCTTATATAATAAACCATACAATTGTATTAACGCATAAGTCCTGCAGCCGTAACACCCATTGCCGCAAACATGATGGCGCCTAAAACAGCAGCAAGTATAAAGTAAAGGGCTATCATAACCAGGTAAGCCACTACCATATACACCACTTTTTTATCTTCAGGTGTTTTCTTTAACGGGCCAATGCCCAGGTACATCAGGTAAATGCCATACACCCATGCAGCTAAAGGAAGAAGCCAACCTAATACAGGAATGAACGAAAGCAATGCTCCAATATATGATGGCGTAGCAGAATACGCTACAAGCTGTGCCGATTTACCCAAATCTTTTTCAGAAGCAAAACTTGGCGCCAGCATATCTACCACTATTACTGTAATGTAATAAGCTAATACCGTAGATATAAATGCGATAACAGCTAAAATAATAAAATACTTTAAGCCTAAGCCACCAGCAAATAAAAAGCCTTTTAACAATGAACCTAAAGATGCTATTACAGCCAGTGGCAGTACATAGCCCATTAATAAAGATTGAGGAGATGCAGTTTCTCCGCTTATAACCTGCCATTCAGTTTTAGGGGTAAGTAAAATGTTCTTTACTCTGTCAATAATATTCATAAGTAATAAGTTTTAGGATAGTAAAATATAAAATAGGTTTCAGCAAAACAAATGTTTACACATAAATTTTATTTGAAGCATTATTGTTTTATCCTTGTTCTAATTATTTCCTTTCTGCTTCCAGGTGGGCCAGCCTGGCTTTTAAGCCATCTCTTTCAAGCCTGGCAGATTCCAATTCGCTTTCCAATACGGCCATACGTGCCGTAGCCTGTTGTAATTTTATATTCCGTTGATGCAATGCCGTTAGTTGTTGTTCCACATCGGTAAGCTGTGTTTGCAGGTATATATGTTCGCTAAGTAAATCATTATATTTCTTATTTAGCCTGGCCATTGCTGTAAGCTCCTGGTGAAGTTCTAGTTCTCTTTCCTCTGCACCAATTGCTTGTTGCTCTTTAACTCCAAGTTTGTTATTTATATTTTCAAGTTCAATTTTTTGTTCATCAAAACTGCTTCTTAATTCAGTAGCGGCAGCCAGTTCATCATTAAGCATTTCAATTTCGCTTTCCCTGGATGCAAGCATGGCATTGGCATCAGCCAATTGAACCTGTAAGCTTTCGTTTAATGAAACAATTTTTTTAAGCTGATCTTCTGTTAACATGTAAAAACAATTTATTGAACCATTGTTTTAAATCAGTGAACTAGTGTGCCTACTTTTTCGCCACTTACAACTTTTAAAAGATTACCAGTTGTATTCATATCAAAAACAACAATGGGTAAGTTGTTTTCCATACAAAGCGTAAATGCTGTCATGTCCATTACTTTCAGGTTTTTTTGTATGCAGTCACTAAAAGAAATGGTTTCATATTTAGTTGCTGTGGCATCTTTTTCCGGATCGGCTGTATATATACCATTTACTCGAGTGCCTTTTAAAATAACTTCCGCCTTTATTTCTATGGCTCGTAACGATCCGGCTGTATCAGTTGTAAAATATGGATTTCCGGTACCTGCGCCAAAAATTACTACACGGCCTTTTTCCAGGTGGCGCATAGCTCGCCTGCGTATATAGGGTTCGGCAATTTGTTCCATTTTTATGGCACTTTGCAAGCGGGTGTATATACCGGCTTTTTCTAATCCACTTTGTAAAGCCATGCCATTAATTACGGTTGCTAACATTCCCATGTAATCGCCTTGCGCTCTTTCAATGCCGCTTTCTGCTTCATTCATACCCCGATAAATATTTCCACCGCCAATAACAATAGCAACCTGTACACCCAAATCGGTAATTGATTTTATATCCTGGGCATAGCGTGCAATAACCTCACTGTCTAAACCAAAATTTTTATTGCCCATTAAAGATTCGCCGGAGAGTTTGAGAAGGATTCGTTTGTACTTAGGAAGCATCTGTTTAATTATTTTTTGCGAAGATATATTTTTATACCCGTTTAACTGCTTTTATAGAATACATCATCGGCATTTTTTCATCCATCCCCTTTATCCGCCACATACCGTCGGCTCCTTCTTCAAGGTTATTAAAACAATTATACGGCGAATAAGGAAATTCATTAAAATGCATTATCTGCAAATGCTGTTTTATTAAAGCATTAAATATTTCCGAAAATGGGTGGTTCCATCCATGTTCTATCGATTGTATGGGAGCATCTCTATTTGTATAAGAACCCGAAATCTCTTCAGTTATCACTTCGGTATTAAAATAACTGTATTTAATTTTTTCAAAATTGTCGTCCATCATCCATAGGTTGGGATGAAAATCGGCAATAAAAAAAATGCCACCAGGTTTTAAGAAGTATGCAATGGTTTCTGCCCATTTATCAAGATCTGGAAGCCATCCAATGGTTCCGTATGATGTAAAAACAATATCAAAACCAGCCTCCCCAAATCCTCCCTCCGGATGTACCTTGAATGTTTCTATTAAATCATAAATATTTGCACAGATGAAATTCGTATTTAGATTTAATTCGTCATTTATTTCTTTGGCAAGTTTAATAGCTTCATCGCTAAAATCTACTCCCGTACAGGTTGCCCCCCGGCGTGCCCAACTCATGGTATCCATACCAAAATGGCATTGAAGGTGAAGCAATGTTTTTCCTTTTACTTCACCTATTCCTTCCAATTCTATCTTGTTTAAAGTTGATACTCCTTTTTTAAAGGATTCCAAATCATAAAATGCCGAATCTTTATGAACAGCCGTACGTTTATTCCATGAATTTTTATTGTTCTCAAAATATGATTGAAAGTTTTCCATAACCAATATTACAAAAAACCACCGGCTCTGCAGCCAGTGGTTTTAAAAAGCTTCTCTTTTAAATTATTGAGCCTTTACAAATCGGATTGTTTCTTCTTTACCACTATAAACTATTTTCAAGAGGTACACACCCGAGGCAAACTTGCTTACATCTAACGTTATTCCATTATTATTGTAAACAGATTGTTGTGCTATTAATTTTCCAGCATTATCAAATACCTGTACTTGTATTTGTGCAATATTTGTAATGTTTCTAATGGCAATATTCAATTTATTGGCCGCAGGGTTTGGAAATACAGAAAGCATCACATCGTTACTAAGTAGCTTTAATAAAACTATGTTGCTATAAGTATATTTTCCATCGGCATCTACCATCTTTAAGCGGTAAAAATTATTACCAGAAAGAGGAAACTCATCTACCGATAAATAATTTTTTGCTAATGAGCTGGTACCAGCTGCTATTACAGTTTTAATAACCATGAAACTATTTGCATCAGCAGAACGCTCCAACTCAAAATGCGATGTATTAATTTCCTGGCTTGTTTGCCATTTAAGGAGGATTGTTTTGCCTTGCTGCTCACCTGTAAAAGACAATAAGGTTACTGGTAAAGGCCCTAACGGGTAAATCACTTTTGCCCAGCCATCTCCTTCGCCTCCGTTAAAGAT
>DAOLYC010000212.1:0-4698 GCA_035425605.1 Ferruginibacter sp. | reverse complement strand
TGCCGATCGTTATTGGGGTTACCGCAAATCGGTTATAATCGGTGGTATTATGATGGGTATTGGTTATTGCTTAATGGCTGTACATAGTTTGCCTGTACTATATTGTAGCATGACGTTGGTGATTTTAGGAAATGGTTTTTTTAAACCTAACATTTCTACCTTACTGGGGAATTTATATAATACACCTGCATTTATAAAGCGGAAAGATGAAGGTTATAATATCTTTTACATGGGTATTAATATTGGTGCATTTATCTGTAATTTTTTTAGTGCAGCTATAATAATTGTATGGGGTTGGAAATATGCATTTATAGCAGCAGGCATTGGTATGTTTTTAGGAGTAATAATTTTTATGTTGGGTACAAAACATTATGCTTCCGGCGATGTAAGAAAACCAATGAACAAAGAAGATATGCCGTTTTCAAAAATTGTTATAACTATTTTTATTCCAGCTATCATTGCCGGTGTATTGGGTTGGATCATCCCCAATAATATTTTTGGTTCCGATAGTACCGACGCATTCATTTTTGCCTGTATGCCGGTTATTGGTTTTTATGCTTCACTTTATATCAGGGCAGATACATCTGAAAAAAGACCTATTGCTGCTTTGCTGGCCATTTTTGCAGCAGTTATATTATTTTGGGCAGTATTTAAACAAAACGGAACAGCACTTACTATTTGGGCCGAGAATTTTACTGACAGGCAGGTACATGGAACAACGGGTGATATTTTTCGTGATTTAAAACAGGCAGAAGACATAACGTATAAAAAAGATTCAGTGAATTTGTATGACAATCTTTTTAGAATACAAAAACAAGATGGTAAAGTGATTAAAGAATATAATTACCCGGCTTACTTTAAAAATGTAAAACCTAATCATTTACCAGCCGAAGGAGGTGTTGCTACCTTGTGGTCAACACCTATCAGCCAATCCATAAACCCTGGTTGGGTAATTTTATTAACACCACTGGTGCTTGCCTTTTTTGCTTACTTACGAAGAAAAAATAAAGAACCTTCTACTGCAACAAAAATAGCCTTTGGATTATTTATATCAGCTTTATCGGTTTTAGTAATGGTTGCTGCAGTTTTTGTAAATAATAACGGAGCCGAAAAAGCCAGTGTTTGGTGGTTAATTGGCACTTATGGTGTTGTTACCATAGGCGAACTATTATTAAGCCCAATGGGATTATCACTGGTATCAAAGTTAAGTCCGGTACGTTTAACATCTTTGATGATGGGAGGTTGGTTCCTGGCAACATCTATTGGTAATAAATTATCAGGTATTTTGGCAACCATGTGGGATGGATATGAAAACAAAGCCAATTTTTATTGGGTGAATTTTGCTTTATTAATGTTTGCAACCTTTATCATTTTTGCCATGCTTAAATGGTTAAATAGGATTATGAAAGAAAAAGGTGTGCATTGATAAATTAAAAAATATGGAAAATAACCAACTAGTAAACTCCCGTCAACCCAAACAATTATACCTGCTTTTTTTTGCCGAAATGTGGGAAAGGTTTTCCTTTTATGGCATGAGGGCATTATTAATGGTTTATATGACAAGCCAGTTGCATTTTGACGACCCGAAAGCCTATGCTATATTAGGATCTTATGCTGCCCTGGTGTACACCATGCCAATGTTTGGTGGCTTTATTGCCGATCGGTTTATTGGCTACCAGCGTTCAATAATTTTTGGTGGAATATTAATGACAATTGGTCATTTTATTTTAGCTATCCCTTACGATTGGAGTTTTTTTTACGGTATGGCATTTATCATTTGCGGCAATGGTTATTTTAAACCCAATGTTTCCAGCATGGTTGGCACTTTATATTCCGAAAATGACCCAAGAAGAGATAGCGGATTTTCTATTTTTTATATGGGTATAAATATTGGTGCGGCCTTGGGAGGTGCTTTATGTGCTTATGTGGGAAACGAAATAAACTGGCATTACGGATTTGGATTGGCAGGCGTTTTTATGGTTTTGGGTTTGGTAGTTTTTTTTATTGGGAAAAAATCACTGGGCAATCGGGGGCTACCGCCTGATATGGAAGTGCTAAAGAAGCCGGTTTTTTTGTTTTTAAAACCACAACAGCTTATTTATGGAGGAACTTTATTTGTTGTACCATTAGTTGTTACCCTGTTTAATCAATACCAGGTGATGGATTATATAATGTTTGGGCTGGGCTTTGTTTCTTTGGTATATATAATTGCACAGGGATTGAAAATGGAAAATGAAGCAAAAATGAAATTATTTGCTGCGCTTGTAATGATTATTTTTTCTATAGCATTTTGGGCAGTTTATCAGCAAAGCGAAGGCTCTATGAATTTACTTGCCGAACGAAATTCAAATATGGTATTGTTTGGTATTAACCTGCCTGAATTAGCCATTAATAATTTTTTGCCGCCGGCCTGGGTGGTTATCCTGGCATTATTGGTTGCACCTTTGTGGCCCTGGCTAAATAAAAGAGGTAAAGAGCCAAGTACTCCTTTAAAATTTGCTTTAGCTTTTATTTTTCTTGCAGCGGGGTTCATGGTTTTTTATGTAGGTTGTTTTGTAAATGAAAGTACAGGCATTGTTCCTTTGTGGCCATTTGTTTGGGGTTATTTTTTCTTTATCCTGGGCGAGCTTTGTTTATCACCTATCGGTTTATCGATGGTTACAAAATTATCGCCGCCAAAAATGGTTGCATTAATGATGGGTATTTGGTTTTTTGGAACCGCCATCGGCGAATTTCTAGCTGGTAAAATTGGTTCATTGATGAGTGTGCCTAAAGCTATTATTGCTAAAAACGACCCCACTCTTTCTTTACCTTATTATGGAGCAATTATTTTAAAAATAAGTATCACTTCGGCCATTATTGGTGTGGTGCTAATATTTACTGTGCCATTTTTAAAACGCTGGATGGGAAATGTGAAATAATTTTATGTATCCTTGAAGATAGGTTTTATTAATTCCTATTATCAAAACCTAACTAATCTCTTTAATCTTATATAAAACTTAAATGAGCGTAATCTTTTCCTAAAATCATTTTATCATCAGCCTGTAACCATTTATTTAAAACAGTTGCATACACTGTTTTAAAATCTACGTTGTGTTTAAGGTCGCCTTCATTTAAATCTGCCAGGTTGGGCATGGCATTTAAGATACCTTTTTCTTTTAAACCGCCACTAATAAAGAACATATTGTTAGCAGTTCCATGATCGGTTCCATTACTTGCATTTTGCGAAACCCTGCGGCCAAATTCACTAAAAGTCATCATCAGCACATCTTCAAAACGGCCATTGTTTTTTAAATCGGTGGTAAAAGCTTTTACTGCATCACTCAGTTCGGTAAATAATCTTTTTTGCTGACCCTCCTGGTTTACATGCGTATCAAAACTACCCAGGCTTACATAATATACCTTGGTGTTGATATCGGAAAATATCAGTGATGCAATTGTTTTTAAATCTTTACCCATTCCTGTATTTGGATAAGTTTGTGTTGTGGGGTGCACCCTGCTTTGCTCATAAATGTAGTTGGCACTGTTGAGTGTTGCACTCATTGTTTTATATAAATAATCAATGGTTTCTTCGCTACTCTTATGGCTGGCATTTACATCTTTAATAAACCGGCCATTGCTGCTGTTGTATAATTTTTTGGGATCTTTAAAAGCAAGGCCTTTGTTTTCTTCTCCTTTCAAAGCAAGGCTAAGCACATCATCTAATTCCATGGCTTGTGTAGGTTTATCGCAACCTTTACATTGGGCATCTAAATAACAGCCTAACCAACCCGTTTGTTTATACACATTACTTTCGCTGGCGCTTTGCCATATATCCATACTTCTAAAATGCGACCGGTCTGGATTGGGGTATCCTACATTATTCATTATAGCCAGGCTGCCATCATCATATAATCCTTTTAATGCTTCCAGCGCAGGGTTCAATCCAATTTCATCGGTAAGCAGTAAAGATTTTTCTTTAGCAATACCCAGTACGGGCCGTTCCCGATAATAAATATCATTTCTTACAGGTATTACTGTATTTAACCCATCGTTTCCGCCACTGAATTGTATAACTACTACCACTTTATTTCCAGGTGGTACCATCATGGGTTTTTCAAATGCCTTTAAAAATTTAGGCATCATTAAAGATGCGGTGGCCAATGAACCAAGCTGTAAAAATTCTTTTCTTTTAATTAACATAAAAAGGTTATTGTTTTTAGATTGCTAATCCTATTATCTGCAATGCTTTAATTGTTTTATTTTTTAAACTCATTATCAATATGAAATATTCATTCTTTAATTCCTTATCAGCATAATTGATATTCAGGTGTTGTCATCAGGTTTACAACTGCACTTTTTATATAACTTTCACGGCTGCTATTATTAATATATTTATCCAGTACTGTATTGCTAACATGTTCTTTTGTTTGTAAAACTGAAACAGTAATTTTTTCCAGTAATTTTTCACGGTTTGTTTTTTCAAAAACCGTATTCACAGCCTGCCAGTCAATAATTGCACTGGCTCCTTTTACACTACTCTTTAATCTTTTTGCGCCGGCTTCCATCATACCCATCTGTACATCATCATCAGCTTTGGGCATAATATCTATGGCATCGTTGGCAGCAAATATTTGCGGAATACGCAAGCGCAGCATAAGTGAACTGCTATCAATCCAGTTTTTGCCGCCGGGCCAGCCTGCTACATTTGGCGGATAA
>DAOLYC010000211.1:0-4714 GCA_035425605.1 Ferruginibacter sp. | reverse complement strand
TAGGAGTAAAGAATGAATTAGGTGCACTATGGCTTCTGGTATTATGTGCTATCCAAACATTAGCTGTTGTAGAAGCTGTTGTCCAGAAAGGATCAATCGTTGTTGTAGGCACAGTTTCATTTATTAATACAACTGGTGGGAAATAGCTTCCAGCTGCAATCTGAACTGTTAAGCCATAATTACCTGTTGCACCATTTGCCAGGTTAACTGGCCAGTTAACTACCCTGGTACCTGCATCATAAGTACCGCCATTGGTTGCACTTACAAAATTTACATTTGTAGGTAAGGTATCCTTTAGAGAGTAGTTAGTTAATGCTGTACATGCTGCAGTTACAGTATGAGTATAAACAATGTTTTGTAACTCAGGTACACCAGCTGCTCCACTTTGAGTAAATGTCATAACCGGGCCACCTCCTGTAAAGTCGGGGGTACCATCATTTTTATTGTTTGATGATCCCTGGTTAGCATTAACACCCAATCCTCTTCTTGCAAATGCTCTCATAATAGGGCAATAATAAATACCACCAAATAAAGTAGTATCTGCCCTTAATATAGCATTTCTTGCATCTACAAAGCCGGGGCTACATGGTTGTAAGCGTAAGCCTTCCATTACTAAGCGTAATGCTCGTACGTTACCACCTGTACCATTCCAGTTATATATATTAGGATCAATTGTTCCTATTTCGTTTATCAACTCCCAGGTCATTTCCCATAACATGGTACACCATACATAGCCTACACCATGAGGTGCTACCTGGCCAGGAAGGCTTGCATAAGTTGATGGGTTATCGGCAAAGTTAGTACCATACCTGGTTGGCCTGATACCAACACCTGTTGGTGGCTCGTTTAAGGCATAAGTTCCTACACCTCTTGGCGAGTTAAAACCAGTATTTACAGTTGCTGTTGACCAGTCTTGAGTTAGCATTAGTGCGAAATAATCGCTCCAGCCTTCTCCGCCTTGTTCCTGATTGTTAAGGCAACTTGAATTACCAGGGCCACCAGTAATTCTTATACTTATTCCATGTCCATGTTCATGAATAATAATTCCATTGTCCACATCTCCATCCCTATCAGGTGTTGGAGCTGTCCATAAGTACATTTGCATCCTTCCGCTACCGCCATCAACCGGTGTAGAGAAATTTGCATTATTACTACCGCTACCATCCTGCGCCTCAGCATTTACATGATCGTTTCCTATACCACCACGTCCTAAATTATCATCCTGAAAATTACCACCTACCTCTGTAAATCCATATCCGTAAAAAATATCATGGATAAGGTTATTCCAATAAAACAGGTTGGTAATATTGAATTGTTGGTTTGGAGCCGGAGATGTAACTGTTGGCTCCAATGTATAATCAGGTGTAAAATCAAAAGTTAAGTTAGGTAGGGCAGTAGTAGAAGTTGCTGAACGGGAAGGATCTCCGCTGTTATTGTTATTTCTATCATGGTATGCCCAAACATTATTACCTCGTGTATAATTATAATCGGTACTACTTGCGCCAGTATGCCATTTTAAAGTAGTGGCATTAGCAACGGTTGCATCAACCCAAGGGTTATTTCTTATAGCATGCCATGTGGTAGAAGCCCCTGGCATGAATGATGGCGCTTCGTAAGGTATAGGTATTACCCTGTACGTGCCGTTATCTGCTAATGTAGGACCATTATATTCTGATACCTTTTCATTATTGGCTTTATAATCAAATTCGTTGTTATTTAAACCTTCTCCACCTTTTAATTGACCAGTTAAAAATGCAGGATAATTTGAAGTTAAATCTGGAGTACCCCAATTATCATAACTGGTATAATTATCCATGCCTAAAATACTATTGTTCATAGCATTTACCCTTACCATCCAATAATCGGATGTTGTTTTAGGTATAATATATACCTGCCAGGCTAATTCATAAATTTTAGTTTTTTCGTTTGGTACCCATGATAACTGAGCAGTTATGTTTTGCTGCGATACTCCCATATTACCAAACTCTACAAAACGGCCGTTATCTTTACGGTTTATTGCTACAGCCATTTGAGTGGCATGCAGGCCTCTGTCGCTTAATGCAGATTGAACTGCACTTTCTGCATTAATAGCAGGAACAGCAGAACTTACATTGATAAGTTTTTCAATACTTGGATCGAAAAAGCCGGCTTTAGAAATTAACTTACCGTTTTTAAATGCTAATACAAGCATTTGATTATAGACGGGAATTCCTTTATAGCCCTGCTGCAGATAAACGTACTGAATACCTGTAGAAGGATCTTCAAACGAGCTGGATACAATTGCTGCTGACATTTCTTCAGTAGAAATACCAATAGCATCGATATTAGTACCAGCTAAACTCAATCCTAATTTTTTGTTTTCCGGCGAATTAAAATCCTGCGATTTAACTCCCGTGGAAACAAAGAACAGTAAAATTAGTAAGGGGATAATTCTTTTCATAAAAACAGTTTGATGGTTAAATAACAAAAAAAGAAATTAAAATTAAATACTTGGTTAGTATAAGATATTTAGCTTTTCGAATGGATTTTGGAAATTCAATATTGTAAAAAACAGACAGTTACAATTTTAATTAAAGGTATTAAAACCTTGTAGTCATCTATGTTTTATACTATTATCTTCTATAATCAAAGTCCAAAAATTAAACTTTAACATAAAAATAATGGCCGTAAGATAGTTTTTAAAATGAGATTTATCAAAATTTTAAAGGTTTTTTTAAAAAAAATTTACAAACATTTTTGTTTGTAAATATTCATACTAAAAATTAATAGCTAATGACTTATATAAATACAATGTAAATTATTGAACAGCAAATAAAGTAATAATGCCTATTACATTAGTTTTTGAGCCAAATTTAATATAGTATTTATTCCATTTGTATTGAGTATAATTGATTATATAAACGATTAAAATGAATAGCTATAATTATGGCATAAAAGTTATTCACTGAAATTGTATTGTTATTCTACTATATTTCTTAAAATATTAAGATTGTTTTATCCGCTTCCTACTAAACAGTATTTTTAAAAAATAATAACTACATCTATACTTTAAAATACTTTTTGTTATTAAAAGGATAGTATTAAACCAGGCTTTAAACATTTAACAAATATGATGTACAAAGTTTAACTTCGTAATCAACTAAAAAATTATATAGTTATGTTTCCTACGGTTAACCCTACCACTACGCAAGCCTGGCAGGCATTGCAACAACACAAACTGTTGTTTGAAAACGTAAAAATGAAAGACCTTTTTAATACAGATGCTGAAAGAGGCAGCAAATTTTCTTTACAATTTGGTGATATGCTTTTTGATTATTCAAAAAACATGATTACAGAAAACACTCTTGAAATTTTATTAGAGCTTGCCAAAGAATGTAAACTGAAAGAAGCAGTAGAAGCCATGTTTAGCGGTGAAAAAATAAACAAAACAGAAAACAGGGCAGTACTGCATACTGCATTAAGGAATTTTTCGGGTAAGCCTGTATATTCAGATGGCTTGGATGTAATGCCAGATATTAAGCAGGTGCAGCAACAGATGAAAAAATTTTGTACCGATATACATAGTGGCGCCTGGAAAGGTTATACCGGAAAAAAAATAAAATACATCATCAATATTGGAATTGGAGGCAGCGACCTTGGCCCTGTAATGGTTACCGAAGCTTTAAAACATTATAAACTTGACAGTATAGAAGCTTTTTTTGTAAGTAATGTAGATGGCACACATATTATTGAAACCTTAAAAAAAGTAAATACAGAAGAAACACTTTTTTTAATCGCCAGCAAAACTTTTACTACGCAAGAAACCATGACTAATGCTAACACTGCAAGGAATTGGTTTTTACAAACTGCAAAAGATGAAACATATATAGCCAGGCATTTTGTAGCATTAAGCACTAATGAAGCAGAAGTGGTAAAGTTTGGAATAGACCCTGCAAACATGTTTGTTTTTTGGGATTGGGTTGGAGGCAGGTATAGCCTGTGGAGTGCAATTGGATTATCGATTGCCCTTACAATTGGCTATGAAAATTTTGAAGAAATGCTTAAAGGCGGGCATGAAGTTGATTTACATTTCAGACAAACCGCATTCAATAAAAATATACCGGTAATTATGGCATTGATTGGCATTTGGTATCGAAATTTTTATGATGCCTCCACAGAAGCCATCTTACCATATGATCAATATATGCATCGTTTTGCCGCTTATTTTCAACAAGGCAATATGGAAAGTAACGGCAAGTATATAGATAGAAACGATGATAAAGTTACCTATCAAACCGGGCCGGTAATTTGGGGAGAGCCGGGTACTAATGGCCAGCATGCCTTTTATCAACTTATACACCAGGGTACTCAAATGATTCCCTGCGATTTTATTGCACCTGCAATTAGCCATAACCCAACAGGTGATCATCATCAAAAATTACTAAGTAATTTTTTTGCACAAACAGAAGCCTTGATGAATGGCAAGGAAACCTCAGATCCGCCTAACCCGTACAGGGTTTTTGAAGGCAACAGACCAACCAATTCGTTTTTATTAAAAGTAATTACGCCATTTGCATTGGGGCAATTGATTGCACTGTACGAACATAAAATTTTTGTACAAGGCGTTGTTTGGAATATTTATAGTTTCGACCAATGGGGCGTAGAGTTAGGAAAAGCTTTAGCCAATAAAATTTTACCCGAACTTGAAAATGAAGAAGAAATTATTGCACACGAC
>DAOLYC010000210.1:0-4719 GCA_035425605.1 Ferruginibacter sp. | reverse complement strand
AAAATCATCCAAATTGTAAAGGCACTGGAACCAACATTCGGCGGCATCAACTTAGAAGATATTAAAGCACCTGAATGTTTCATCATTGAACAAAGGCTGAAAGAGGAAATGAAAATTCCCATCATGCACGATGATCAGCATGGAACTGCCATCATTAGCGCTGCTGCATTATTAAATGCCCTTGCACTGCAAAAAAAGAAAATAGATAAAGTAAAATTTGTAGTGAACGGTGCAGGTGCCGCAGCAATGGCTTGCATAAAATTATACGAATCGCTGGGGGCTAAACACAGTAATTTTATTGTATTTGACCGAAAAGGTATTTTATATAAAGGCAGGGAAGATGTTGAAGAGTTGAAACGGGATTTTTGTGTAGATGCAAAATACAAAGACTATGATTTAGCAAAGGCATTTAAAGATGCTGATGTATTTATAGGATTAAGTGCAGGTAATACGGTAACACCTGCAATGGTTAAAAGCATGGCCAAAAATCCAATAGTTTTTGCTATGGCAAATCCCGAGGCAGAAATAAATTATGATGTAGCAGTTGCCACCCGAAAAGATATCATCATGGCAACCGGTAGAAGCGATTATCCTAACCAGGTAAATAATGTACTGGGGTTTCCATATATTTTCCGGGGTGCGTTGGATGTACAGGCAACCGCCATTAATGAAGCCATGAAACTGGCTGCAGTAAAAGCTTTGGCTGAATTAACAAAAGCGCCGGTACCCGATATTGTAAACCTTGCTTACAACGAAAAAACTATCCTGTTTGGGCCTACTTATATTATTCCAAAACCATTGGACCCACGCTTGTTATCAACAGTTGCACCTGCGGTTGCAAAAGCTGCCATGGAAAGTGGTGTAGCCAAAAAACCAATTACCGATTGGGATGGGTATGTAGAAACATTACACAACCGGCTTGGTTTAGACAACCAGTTAAGCCGAATCATCAGCACCAAAGCCCGTAAAGATCCAAAACGTATTGTTTTTGCAGATGCAGAAAATATAAAAATTTTAAAAGTAGCTCAACTTGTAATTGAAGAAGGTGTAGCATATCCTATCTTACTGGGTAAAGAAGAAAGAATAAAAAAGATTGCTGAAGATAATGGCATTAACCTGGAAGGTATGCCCATCATAAACCCTGCCGATGACCAGCATGAAGACTTGCGTAAAAAATATGGAGAAATGTTTTTTGAAAAAAGGCATCGTAAGGGTGTAAATAAATATGAAAGCCAAAAGGCTATGAAAGAACGCAATCATTTTGGTTGTATGCTTATAGAAAATGGTGAAGCCGATTGTATGATAAGCGGACTCAGCCGTAATTATCCCGATACCATCAGGCCGGCACTGCAAATTATTGGAACCGAACCCGGCGTAAAAAAAATTGCAGGCATGTACATCATGTTTACCAAACGAGGCCCATTGTTTTTGGCTGATACAACAGTAAACTTTAACCCAACAGCCGAAGAACTTGCAGAAATAACTTTATTGGTTGCCAAGGAAGTGAAACTATTTAATATCAAACCACGTATTGCCATGTTATCGTATTCTAATTTTGGCAGTAGCGATTCGCCAGAAGCTAACCTGGTACGCAGGGCAAGAGAAATTGTAAAAGAAAAATCTCCTACCCTAATTTGTGATGGCGATGTGCAAGGCATACTGGCTTTCAACAAAGAAATTTTAAAAGAAAATTATCCCTTTACCGAACTGTTAGATGGAGATGTGAATGTTCTTATTTTTCCAAATTTAGCAGCGGGCAATATTGCATATAACTTATTACAGGAAGTTGCTGGCACCGATTCCATCGGCCCCATTTTATTGGGTTTAAACAAACCTGTTCATGTGTTGCAACTTGGAAGTTCAATCCGTTCAATATTTAACATGGTGCTCATTGCAGTTGTAGATGCACAAACAAAATGTAAAACAAATACAAAGGAAGTTATCAGGAAAAGCAATTGGTGGAAACGTAAAAAAATCAATTCGGAAGAAATGTAAATTATATGTAAGCAATTTAAAGCATAGCCCTGTTCAACTTCAACAATCTAAAATATCATATATTCGTACAACCTAAAACGCACAACAAAGACAATTAATTAATGCTTTTTTTCAACCATTTTGGCCGGTACTTAATAATGTTGAAAGGTATGTTTACCAGGCCCGAAAACATGCGTATGTACTGGAAAGAACTGATGCATCAGTGTGTTGAAATAGGCATTGGCTCATTAGGTATTGTAGTTATCATATCGGTATTTATGGGTGCGGTAAGCGCCGTACAAACTTCGTATCAGTTAGTAAGTCCGTTAATTCCATCTACCACCATTGCACAAATTGTAAGAGATACCGTTATCCTGGAATTTGCCCCTACCGTGGTTTGTATTGTATTGGCAGGAGTAATAGGCAGTAAGATTGCCAGTGAATTGGGCAACATGCGTGTGAGCGAACAGATAGATGCGCTGGAAATTATGGGTATCAATACCAAGTCGTATTTGATAATGCCAAAAATTGTTGCCTGTTTGCTAACCATTCCCATGTTGGTTATACTTTCAATGGTATTGGGTATTTTGGGGGGAAGGCTTGCCGGCACTGCAACTGGTATCATATCGCCCGATACTTACGACATGGGATTACTGATGAATTTTGTTCCATACAATGTATTTTTTGCGCTTATAAAATCTTACACTTTTGCTTTTATCATTAGTACCATACCATCTTATTATGGTTATTATGTAAAAGGCGGCGCTTTGGAAATAGGAAGAAGCAGTACAAAAAGTGTAGTAATTAGTTGTATCATGATATTATTTGCTGATTATATACTGGCAGCATTATTACTAGATAAAGCAGGGTAAATATTTTCATCATACAATAACAATTAAAGCAAAAAAATTTACCCGTTTGCATTTTTAATTATGATTGAATTTAACCACATACGAAAAAGTTTTGGCGATAAAGTTGTACTGGAAGATGTAAGCCATGTTATGGAAACCGGCAAGTGCAACCTCATTATAGGGCAAAGTGGCAGCGGTAAAACTGTAATGCAAAAATGCCTGGTGGGTTTATTTGAGCCCGATGAAGGCGAAATAATTTATGATGGCGTTAGTTTTACCGATATGAACGTTGAAGAAAGAAAACTACTACGCCAGCAAATTGGAATGTTGTTTCAGGGCTCTGCATTATTTGATAGTATGACGGTAGAACAAAACATCATGTTTCCGATTGATATGTTTACCAATAAATCATTTGCTGATAAATTGAAACGAGTTAATGAAGTGCTGGAAAGGGTTAACCTGGTTGGCATTAACAATAAATTTCCGGCCGAATTAAGTGGAGGCATGAAAAAGAGAGTGGGCATTGCACGAGCCATTGTTTTAAATCCAAAATTTTTATTTTGTGATGAACCTAACTCAGGTCTCGATCCGCAAACATCCATGGTAATTGATAAACTCATCCTGGATATTACCCGTGAATTTAACATGACTACTGTTATCAATACCCACGATATGAACAGCGTGATGGAAATAGGTGAAAATATTCTTTACTTGTACAAAGGAAAAAAAGAATGGACCGGCAATAAAAAAGACATCATCTTCTCAAAAAACGAAAGGCTTAATGAATTCATTTTTGCCAGCGAATTTTTACATGATGCTAAAGATATGCGTATGCTGGAAGCCAAAGGAAAAATAAGTGATGACAGGGATATGGATGAACTACTGAATGGAGATAAAATAGATTAGAAAAAAATTTCGCTTTAATAAAAGTCTCATCAGGGTACTAGTTTTCAACGGAGCGTCGCCACTGAAGCTGCATCAGGGTTCAAAAGCAGGTAATCAAAAATCCTCCCAAACAATACCTCCATCTCCCTTATCTTTGCAGCAATTTATAAATTTCAGAATTACATTTATGGCAGTACTAGTTAATAAAAATTCAAAAATAATTGTACAGGGTTTTACAGGTACCGAAGGTACTTTTCATGCAACACAAATGATTGAATACGGCACCCAGTTAGTTGGTGGTGTTACCCCCGGTAAAGGAGGTAGTACACATTTAGAAAAACCAGTTTTTAATACAGTAGCCGAAGCTGTTAAAACAACAGGCGCCAATGTGAGCATCATTTTTGTTCCACCGGCTTTTGCTGCCGATGCAGTTATGGAAGCTGCTGATGCTGGTATTGCACTAATAGTTTGTATTACTGAAGGCATTCCGGTGCAGGATATGGTAAAAGTTAAAAAATATTTACAAAATAAAAATACAAGGCTTGTTGGGCCAAACTGCCCGGGAGTTATTACAGCCGATGAATGTAAAGTGGGCATTATGCCGGGATTTATTTTTAAGAAAGGAAGGATTGGTATTGTATCAAAATCGGGTACGCTCACATACGAAGCAGCCGACCAGGTGGCTAAAGCGGGCCTTGGCATTTCTACAGCCATTGGTATTGGTGGAGACCCAATCATTGGCACTACCACCAAAGAAGCAATTGAATTATTTATGAACGACCCCGACACAGATGCCATAGTGATGATTGGAGAGATTGGCGGCGGTATGGAAGCTGAAGCTGCTAACTTTATTAAATCAACAGGAAATAAAAAACCTGTGGTTGGATTTATTGCCGGGCAAACAGCACCTCCGGGCCGCCGAATGGGCCATGCCGGCGCTATTGTTGGCGGTGCCGATGATACAGCTGCTGCCAAAATGAAAATTATGACCGAATGTGGTATTCATGTG
>DAOLYC010000209.1:0-4726 GCA_035425605.1 Ferruginibacter sp. | reverse complement strand
TTCTTCGTGCAATATTTTTACTGCTGCCGTTCTGTTTAGTGTAGGGTTAAAAGCTTTATATACGTTGCCCATACCGCCTGACCCAATTTTTTTGGTCAGGCGGTATCCGGCAACTTCCGTAATCTCCTCATTAGCATATCCCATTTAATAGATCCATTTTGGCAGTAAAAAATACTGCTATTGCTTTTTATTATTTTGCCATTTTCCTTATTCCCATCAATTCCAATCCGTATTTAATGGGTACTGCAAACGATATGTTTGCACCACCGCCAGAGGCGCCTGCATAATAAATACCCACAACATTTCCTTTTTCATCAAACATGGGGCCGCCACTATTGCCAGCGCCTGTAGCGTTAATTGTTAACTGGTATGAATCTCCAAAACCGCTGTAGGTAAGTTTTTTATCGGAAGACGCAGGAATGATCCTTCCTATATTACCAGTGGTTACCGTGGGTGTAGGCATTGTAGTAAACTGTGTTTGGGGGTTAAAAGGATCGTTTGATTTACGTACCACAAACTCTTCAGGCGCTACACCTGGATAACCCATTACAGTAACCACCTGGCCAGGTTTTATTTCATCATAACTATCCTTCATTGTTACTTTAGATAATGATTCGGGAATATCAATTTTAAGCATAGCCACATCATGTTCATCGCTTGGTGTAACGGAAACGGCTGGCCTACGTAGTACTGTGTTTGCAAATACCACATTCATATAAGTATTTCTCCCTTTAATAGCGCCCTGTCCAGCCCTACGACCTCCAATCATAGTGGCATTGGCAGGAACATAATCGGCAACTTGCTGTGGCATAATAGATACACCCGGCACAATTTTATTGTCACGGATTAATACACCCGGAAATGCATATTGAGGAAAATTATACCTCGTATTCCAACTAGCACCTACATGCCGGTTGGTAAGAATAAATCCGTCTTCTGAAACCACAAAACCAGATCCGCTTGCGCCGGCAATTCCTATTTGCACTCCCACTTGTACGTTTCTTTTGATATCCAAATAAGGTTCAATTCCATCACGGTTTTCAATATAGGCAGCCAGGTAGTTTGTTTTACCATCTTCGCCTTTTACCGGTACATATAATTGCCATAATTCATCGCTGGTATTAGCGTCAAATAATTGCCAGCCAAATTCTATCTGTACCACACGTTCTTCATTTTCTTTAGAAATTTGTTCTGGTGTCATTTTGTCTTTAGTGGTTGAGTCTTGTACATTAACGATGGTGGTTATGTTTTTACCAAAGAGTTTATCTTTAAAAGCATAAGCTAAAGCCCCAAGCGCTACTAAAACACCAACTAGTACTACGGCCATTTTGCTCGAAGATTTTTTCCTTTCAGCAACCAGCATACGCTCAACCGTTTGTTTTCCTAAACCTACTTTTGCTATTTCGGCTGCCGGCACTGGTTCCAGTTCAGAAATTGTTGTTGCTTTTATGGATGTAGGTATTTCCACCATTCGTGTGGCTGCCATCATATCCTGGGGGCGGGGGTTTATATCAAAAGTAAACACAGGGCCATTCATCCCTAATTGTACTTCATCGCCCACTTCTAAGGCTACGGCGCCTTTTACCCGGTTTTTATTTACAAAAATACCATTGCGGCTGTTGTTGTCTCTTATTTCAAATTTTGGAGGGTCATCGCTCAGTTTTACAATTTTTCCATGTTCCCGGCTAACTATTATTTCCTGGTCGGGATCATACTGAATGTCGCTTCCTGTTGTACGGCCAATGGTGAGTTCGGGTTTATTAAAATCGAATTCTTCAACCTGGTTGGCTTTAGTACCTGATGTATGCCTGATGACATACCGTTCAATTGTTGTACTCATGTTGTTTTGGTTTTAAAGTATTAGGTGAATTACTTATTTTTTGTAAAAAATTTGGCTTTTAAATGGGAGGATATAAGAAAATGCCTCTAAAAATGGCTACAGGGAAAAACATCATTTACTTTCCCTGTAAAAGCAACGGGTACTGAAAAGCTTTGCAATAGGAAAAAAGATTGAAATTTAAATATAGTAAAATAAGATTTAAAAACAACACATTATTACAGTTTATTTATATTGATACATTTTATTGCTTACAATTAACAGTGGCCTCATATTGCTTATTAAAAAAATATAATTCAATATGTGCTTTATTATAATAGAAATAATGCATTAAAAATGCCTATTGTTTTTAAACAGGCATTAAAATTTAAAATCTCCATAATTTTAATTGCTGGCTAACTAAAAAATATTATTACTGCCAACAATATTATTATTATCAGTGTATCTTTCATAAACCTGCAAATTATTCAATGATTATTTTACTGGTTACAACATTGTTGTTTGCAGTGAGCCTTATAAAATAAACTCCTTTGTTTAACCCCTTTAAACTGTAGCGCATATCCGGTTTTTTATCAAACTGTTTTACAACTTTACCGGAAGCATCAAATATTTGTATATACTTAAACTCATCGGCACCGGTAATAACGATGTAATCATTTGCCGGATTAGGCTGTATGGTGATGATAGTTTTTTTACTGAAATCAATCATAATTATTTTACTGTAAGTATAGTCTCCATTTTTTGAAATCATTTTCAAACGATAATAATTTAACCCCATATTTGGATTATCATCAACCTTGTAATAGTTGTTTTGCAAAACGTTTCCAATGGCAGCTACAATGGCTATCTTATCGAATTTAATACCGTCTGTGCTTTTTTCAATTTCATAATTACTAAAGTTTATTTCGTTTTCGGTTACCCAGTTTAATTTTACACTGTTGTTTTGCTTTATTGCATTAAAACTTAAAAGATTTACTGGTAATACAGAAAAAGTGTTCTTAGCAAAACTAAAAGTGGAGAATGAGCTTACACTTGTTTTTAAAATATATCCATACTCATAATTTTCGTTGGTTGTAGTTAACCGGTATGCATTTTCAGTAATTTCTGAAGGACAAACCTGCTGATTTTTAAATATGGCAATATCATTAATACTAGTAATGCCCGATGGCTGGCTCATTGAATTAACAGCATTCTTTAATGCCAAATATTCGCTTGTTTTTATATACAACCTTAAATCTACATTTCCAGCCGGCGGATTTTGTACATTGATGGTAATATTTCTGTCGAGGTATAATTGATGCCTTCCGTCTTCTCTAACCGCACCACTATTAATGTAAGCAGATGCATTTACATTGCCAAGATTGTTACCATTGGCTTTTATTTCGGCTACCACATCACCATCATTATTTAAAATTGGCACCCAGATATTATTATTGGCACCATTAATAACTACTGTAGGATAGGTTTCGCAACTATTAGGAATTCCATTGGCAATAAATGCCGGGAACACCGTTAGTGCGTTATGATACCCCGGAACATTGTAACTGTTTGCAGGCGTATAGATGGAACGCTGTGTTAATGTATTGGTAGCTGGGTCAAACTGGGCAATTATCACATCGTTGAAATAGTGGGTTATTGTGTGCATTTTGTTGCCACTCACAGTTAATAAACCTGATGGATTATATCCTCCTTGTCCCGAAACTGTGGAATAATTATGGACGGAGGTATAGTTATTGGTAGCCGGGTCAAACTCAAAAATTACACCTTGGCTAAAACTGCCCCCATTAATTGTATTGCCATATAGTTTGTTATTATAAACAGTCATCTGGTTTTGAACATTGAAACCCGTTGCACCTCCGGTTGGGAAACTATACACAGTACTTGCTGTATTGGCAACAGGGTCATACATAATGATACCTCCAAGATTGCCCGTTCCACCATAGGTGGTAGTGCCATACAGTTTATTATTGTAAACCGTAAAGCCGCCTCCTGGTATAATGCTACCCGAACTTTGTACGTCTAATAATTTTACCAATGTGGTAGTAGCAGGGTCATAGCTATAAATGATACCATAATTACCGGCGCCATTTGCATTCGTCATGCCATAAAATTTACCACTATAAAATGTGGGTTCTCCAATAGGATAAGCGCCGCCAATGGGCTGCATATCGCTTTTTGTATAAATATTACCAACCGGATCGTATTCATAAAACACTCCATACCCACTGGTGCCTCCGTTGGGAAGGGTGCCATATAATTTTCCATTATAAGCAACAGGAGCCGAATTGGGCCTGTTGCCACTGCCCGAACCGGTTGCCATATCAAAATTAAATTTCCGGGAATATACAGTGGTTGAAGGGTCGTATTCCCATATACAACCGGCATCGGGCTGCGGAGCAGTATAACAGGTGCCATACATTTTTCCATTCAGCAAAGTGGGCCTTCCATAAGGTATGCGGCCATTTTCTGCTGTATTAAAGTTGAGCTTTTTTGTAACGGTTGCAGTGGCATTATTGTATTCAAATAAAGTGCCTTGGTCGTTAAAGCCGCCATTGTAAGTTGTTGCATAAAATTTTGAGCCAAAAGATATTAATGTGCTGCCGGGTTTGATAGGGTTATCAGTATTATTAACTCCAAAATCATATTTTTTTACTACCGTGTTGGGGCTGGCAGGGTCCCATTCATAAATAGTTCCGGTGCCATTAACACCTCCTGAATAGCACATGCCTAAAAACTTGCTGCCGTTTGCAACTAATTTGCCAATAGGGTTTCCTCCCATTGTGGTATAATTAAAATCAACCAATTTGGTAAATGTATTGCTGGCTGGATCAATCTCAAATAATGTTCCATAAGATAGAGGGCCATTGTAATATAAAGTACCATACAGTT
>DAOLYC010000208.1:0-4744 GCA_035425605.1 Ferruginibacter sp. | reverse complement strand
AAACCAATACCATGAATAATTTTATAAAACAGTTACTTTTTATTATTGCCTTAGTTTTTGGCAGTAACTTTCTACATGCCCAATCTATAACACCTTTTACAATTTGGAAACAGGTTACACAGAGAGGCGATGTTACTTTTACGGGTAATACCACATTAACCTGTAATGGTGGGGCACTTTGCAATACTGGCCGGACAGCGGTATCACCAACCGGTAATGGCGGTGGCAATAATTTCAATAACAATGGTTTTACCATGATTTACAATAATATTGCTGATGCCACCGACCCGGTTACCCGTTTCAGCCGCACCAATGCTGATTTAACTTTGGGCACAACTGGTGGTTGCGGAGTAATTTACGCTGTACTATTTTGGGGTGGAACTATTACAACCGGAACAACAAACTATGCTAAAAGAGATTCTGTTTATTTTAAAACTCCCATTGGTGGTTACACCGGATTAAAAGCTGATATACTTACTGATGCGGCAATTCCTTTTAATGGTTATTATTGTTATAAAGATGTAACCAATTTAGTAAGACAAGGGGGAACAGGTACATATTGGTTAGCAAACCAAGTAACACAAACAGGGGCAACTGGCCGTTGTGGCGGTTGGACATTGGTTGTAATTTATAATGACCCAACATTACCATTACGTAACCTAACCATATTCAGAGGTATTTCAGCAATTAATGCTGCAAATCCACAAAACATTCCAATTTCTGGTTTCTTTACTCCGCCATCTCCGGCTTCTGTTAATTTAAAATTGGGGGTGTTTTCTTTGGAAGGGGACAGAGGTACATTGGGAGATAGTTTGAAATTTAACGGTAACCCGGGTTTTGGTTTTCTTTCTGTATTTGACACAAAGAACCCCAATAACAATGCATTTAACAGCACGATTAATAACAATACAGCAGAAATTACCCGTAACCCAACTTATCCAAATACTTTAGGCATTGATGAAGATATTTTTGTTCCTGATAATACAACATATAATTATTTACTCAACAGTGCAACGTCAGCAACAATAAGAATGACATCCTCCGGCGATGTATATGCCCCATTTATGATTTCAACAGCCATAGATGTTTTTGAGCCTAATATAGAAATAACTAAAGAAGTTTTGGATATAAATGGCGGATTAGTTGAACTGGGAGATACCTTGAAATTTGACTTAAAGGTGGTTAACAAAGGGAATGACCCTGCTACCAATGTAATTTTACATGATAGCTTATATGGAGCAATGGATTATGTACCCGGTTCTTTAAAAATAAATACCGGCGCAAATGCAGGTATTAAAACTGACGGGGCTGGTGACGACCAGGCTGAATTTGCTTTATCCGGTGGTGTTAATTTTGTAAAATTCAGATTAGGCGCCGGCGCTAATGCTACTACCGGTGGCGCTATGGGCATTACGGCTGCAACAGACAGCCTTACTACTATGGAATTTAAAGTTACAGTAACTACAGACTGCCAGATTTTTCATTGTAATTCCAATATTGTAAATAAAGCTTTCGTAACATTTGTTGGAAACATATCTGGTGCCAGCCGTAGCACTTACAGCAGCCCAACCGGTTTAGACCAGTATGGATGCCCGGCAATTGGCCCAACAACCCTTGTAGTAAATGTTCCACCATGCACACCACCTGCAGATACTTCCATTACTGCATGCTCCCCATACCCTCTTTCAAATATTTTGCCCTTCAGACCGGGATACAACCAATATTATAACAGCAGTTGGACTTCTGTAACAAATGCAACTGCAACAGGTATTTATTATGCAATTAAACAATTATATCCGGGATGTAATGATACTATTCAAATGAATATGTCTATGCCATGTACATTACCTGTTATATTAAGTTTCTTTAGCGGTGAATACAATAATAATGCTGTAAAATTAAGTTGGAAAGTAGAAAGTCAATCTGCTTTTTCTCATTTTGAAATTGAGAGAAGCACAGACGGCAGAAATTTTAGTACAATTGGAAATGTAGCCTTATCGGGTAATGACCTCTACAATTTTGCAGATATAAATCTAACTTCCGGTTCAATCTATTATTACCGTCTTAAAATGATTGATATTGATGGCAATTTTAAATACAGCAATATAGTGGTAATAAGAACAGATGGGGGCAAAAATAAAATAATGATATACCCTAACCCCGCCAGTGATTTTATCAATGCCGAATTAGGCAAAAATGCTAAAGGTGATTACAACCTTCAGTTGGTTGATGTCGCAGGAAGGGTTGTAAATTCATTAACTGTAAAAAAAGGCCAGCCCGGCCAGTTAGTTACGATACAAAGAAATGGCCTTGCGAGTGGTGTATATGTTATAAAAATAATTAGTACCTATTATAGTGAAACAACTTTAAGCAAAATAATTTTTAAATAGTTTTTTAGCTTTTTTGTTCAAGTATGATTAATATATGGAGAGGGTGGATAAAATCCATCCTCTCCTATTTTAAAATTATTATGGAAAATTTTTCTTTTTCTGAACTATTGCTTGTGTTTGCAGGCTCTAACATACTCTCATTTCTTATTGCATGGGCATTACGGAAAGAGAAAGTGAATAATCTAAGAAAAGAGGTTACTAACCTTGAAAAAGAAATACTGGAAAATAACCACCATCTGCTTCAGGAAATTCAGGATAATAGTGCATTGCGAAAAACTATTACCGAATTGATGGAAAGCCAGCCTGATAAAATAAAAAACTTACAGCAATTTTATAGCCGTCAGCAATATCAATAAAATCACAACACTGCTTATGTATAAAAAAATTCTACTTAGTCTATTCCTTTTAAAAGTTACAGCATCCAACGCACAGGTTAGAGAAATATTAGAAGCAGTAAAACCTAAAAAACAATTTACAGGCATCCCAGCTTTGCAAAAGAAATCGCAGTTATTAAGTTTTACAATAGGTACACCTAATAATGTTTCTAATTTTTTAAATTTTGGTGGGTTTGCTTCATTATTTTTAACTACAACCGCTAAGAAATCTGCCGGCCCGTTTATGATTGATTATGAATACTTCATTAAAGATAATGTTGGTTTAGGTATTTCATTACTTCATGCAAGTGCGACCAAAACTTACAAATCGGGTAGTACATCGGTAACTGGCAGCATCAAACAATACCAAATTGGTTTCTCAACTTACTACCACCTATACACTACTGACAAATTAGACCCCTATATTAAAGGCACAGTCGGACTTAACATTTGGGATGGAAGCTACAAAGACAATAACGGCAATGATGCTGATAATTTTGTAGCACCATCTCCGTTTGGTTTCCGAAGTATTATCGGACTACGGTATTTTGCAGCAAAGAAAATTGCTGTAATAGGCGAAGCAAATTTAACTCTGCTACCCAAAGTGACAGTGGCTGCAAATATTGGAGTAGCTATAAAGTTGAAATAGAATCCATCAAACATACTTCAACTTAGTAACAATCTTCGGGCAGACACATTTTACAGACTGAAATTGCTTTACAAATTTCTATATCCTTTCTATTGGGTGCGACGAAGGCTATGCAGGTAACATTGGGTTTGGCGTTATTGGGGCATGACCTTGTTATCTTCATCTTCAGCAACATGGCATCTTTTGTTCGGGCTGGACAAACATCGGTGAGCATTTTATCTTATCTTGTACATCAGCAATGCATCAGCAGCGGTTCCGGGCGGACGTTTTTCAAATCCCCCAACAACGCCAAGCCCTGCTCGTTAGCGGCAAGCCTATTGTTCGGCTGACGGATTCTTTGTTGGGCTTGACGAATAAATGCTGAACTGTATTAACACAGAATAAGTAATGATTAAAGACTTAAAACAAACTGCTGTTCATTTAGGCAAGTACACGTTGCCAAAGGGTAAGTTTATGTCAACTGTTTATATAGACTTTGAGTGTCATTATGAGCAAGAAGAAGGTGGTGTGATAATTATGTCTTTGATTGCTTCTTTCTGCATTGACAACAACGAAACGAGAGATAATGTATTAAAAGTACCGTGTAGCACAAATTCAGAATTTACAGCTTACGGTGAATTGACCGTTGACGACTTAATGCCAGTATGGAAAAAAGCGGTGAAGAACTTACGGGACGAATGTAATAAAACAAAGGAACAAGTATTAAAGGGCATCCCTTATCCTCCTAATGAAATGATAAGAGATTCTATTTCCGGTTTTTTGGACGAACTGGAAAGTTGAACATCATTTCACCAAGAGGGAATCTTGTTTTGTAAATGATTTTCTTTTTATGTTTTTGTTTTTTAGCCTTACCCATGACAGCAAAGATAAGATATAAACAAACTAAACTTTTTTAAAATGAAAATTTACAAACAACTGCAATTAGCCTGCTTGGTTGTCGCAACCATTGGCTGTTCTAACAAAGAAAACACACCTGCTCCTGACAATGAAAGCCCAATCGTTGCTCAAAAACTTATAGGGGTTTGGACAATGACCGCACAGACATCAAGTGTTGCGTGGGATTGGGATGGCAACGGTTCAACCGAAACAGATATGTACGCTAATTACGATGCTTGTTTAAAACAAAAGGGTTTTACAATTTCGGTGGATAAAACAGGTTTTGTAAAACAAAGTTGTACGCTATCAAACAGCATGGAGTGGTTGGTTACAGATTATGGAAAAATATTTCGTTTCAGAATAAATACAGGTTCAGGAACTTTTGGAGCATACGCAGACTATGGAATCCAAGAAGTTACGACTACAACTCTTAAACTTACATCTAAAACAGATGT